>DAOWOJ010000051.1 GCA_030642125.1 Candidatus Aenigmatarchaeota archaeon
TATCCATAAAGAAAGATTACTAAAAATTGTTGATAAATATAAATTTTATTTAAACAGTTCAGGATTTACTCCACCAACCGAATGTGTAAGGGATCATCCAGAAATATTTAAAGTTAACGAAACTTTAAACGAAATGTCTGTTAGAAAATTAAATACTCATATGAGACATGTTGAGGAACTTTTATTTGATGGTGAAGAAGGATTAGATTTTATAAAATACGTTTTTACTAATTTATATCAAAAAATGACAAATAATCCATCAGATATTACATTATCAGTAAAAATTGATGGTGCCCCGGCGATGATGTTATGGTCAGATTTTCCTGGAGTTCAACCTTATGGTGTAGGAACAAAAACAGTTTTTAATAAAACGCCGGTAACATGTCATACTGAGAAAGAAGTAGAAGAGAAATTTGGAGATAGACCAGATTTAGCGTTCAAATTAAAAACTCTTCTTAAATATGCTCAAGAAATTGAAATCCCTGAAGGAGAAATATGGCAAGGAGATTTCTTATTCGATGCCAAAATGTTAAAAAGGGAAGATGATAATATAACATTTAAACCAAACACTATTAAATATTCAGTTGACTTAGATTCTGAATTAGGAGAAAAAATTAATAGTTCTGAATTTGGGATCATATGGCATACAAGATATATTGGAGATAATATTGATTCCGTTCAATCTATTTTCAATATTGATATGAATAAAATTAATCATCCAAATGGAATTTATATGTCTGAACCTTATATAAATCAGATAAGTACAAATAACTTAGAAAAAATTGTAGATCAAAATAATGAGATAAAAAAAGAAATTGATGATTTATTTAAAGAAATTGATAAATTATATAGTGAAGATTATGAAGAATTATTATCATATAAAACATTTATAGCATTATTTTCAAAATATTATAACGGGCTAATACGAAATAAAAAACCTCTTAGTGAAAAAACATTTGCTAAAGATTTTATAAATTTTGTTAAAAATGAAAAATCAGAAGCTATTACCCAAAAATTATCTGAATTTATAGATAATCATAAAATAAGTATACAACATATTATAAAGTTAACAAATAAAATTTCTAAATTAAAAAAGAAATTTTTATTAAAACTTAATAATTTAGAAACATATAAAGCATATGTGGATCTTAAAAAAGGTGGATCTAAAAATATTAACCAAGAAGGATTTGCTATTTCCTCACCTTCTGGAAATGTAGTGAAAATTGTAGATAGAGAAGAATTTTTCTATTTGAACTCATCGCCGGAAGTAATCAAAGGTTGGGAAAAATAAATGTTAAGAATCTGTTAAGGTATTTCTAACTATCTCATATTAAATAAATTAAAAGACTGAAAATTTAACAAAACGTTAAAAAACTTTCAGTCTTTTTGAATATATAAACTATAGTAAACGATCTAAAAGGTACCTAAGAAAATCAATTACTAAAATTACTTAAAAACTAAAAACTAAAATTTCTAAAAACAATGAGTGATCAAGAAAACAACTACGATGCGTTGTTTAGCCCACAAGTAGATATGGGTGAAACTGCAAAAAAGAATGCCGATGATTATCAAGTCGGCGCCGACAAAGGCCAAAATGGAGTATACGAATCAATTATCAGATTCATCCCTTGGCACAAAAATCCAACTAATTCAATTTCCGAAAAATGGGCCTGCTGGTTAGTAGATCCTGTAACACAGAAAGGTCGTTTTGTAGACTGCCCTTCTTCTATCGGAAAACCTTCTTTACTTCAAGACATGTTCTTCAAGTTAAGAAAAAGTGAATCAGTTCAAGAGCAGAAAAAAGCTGAAATCTTTTCAAGACGTCACAATTTTGCTACATTAATCCAAGTTATTCAAGACAAAAACCAACCAGAATTAGAAGGCAAAATTTTAGCCTATCGTTTTGGTAAAAAATTATGGGAAAAAGTGAATGCTGAGATGAAACCTATTTTAGGTGAACCTCATAATCCGTTTGATTTATTAAATGCTAAAGCGTTCCATCTTAAAATTACAAAGGTTTCTGGATATAATAACTATGACCAATCAAAATTTATTGATAAAATTATTCCATTATGTATGCCTGATGAAAATGGTAAACTTGATACTATCAAGCCTACAACTGATAAGGGAGTAGTTTTCAATTACTTAAAGGAGCACAGTCCAGATTTAGGTAAATATGGATTCAAAGAATGGGATTCAGATACTTATGATTATGTAAATGGTGTAATCACTGCCGTAACCGGTCAAATGCCTGCATCAACTAACATGTCAGCCGTAAATGAGCAAGTTCAAGGAAGTAATCCAACACCTCAATCAGAGTCTAGTGGAATAACTTCAACTGAGATATCTTTAGATAATATTGATTCTGGTCAACCAATGCAATCAACTGATATGCCTAAAATAGATCTTCCAGATTTACCTGAAGTAGATGGAATCTCCGGAGATTTAGATGACATCATAGGCGGACTTTAAACAATGGAAACTAATCTAAATAAAGTATTAGGAGAAATGGGTTTCGACTCATCTCTCCATGATACTATAGATTCTCAATTAACATCACAAGAATATAAGGAGCGTCTTACGAAATTGTTACAACCAATTCTCGACCAACGTTTCCCAGGTACCCCGCCTAAAAGACAGATTCTTCCTAAACATGATCGAATTAACTTTGCTTGTCCATATTGTGGAGATAGCATGAAAAGCGATTATGCGAAAAGAGGAAATTTCATATTAGGTGGAAAGCATAGAAATTATTTCAAATGTTTTAATTGCGGAGAATTTAAAAGAATAGATTGGTTTTTCAGAGATTATAAAACAGAATTAAAATTAGACGCCGTTAATTATATGATGGATAATCTAGGAGATTTTTCCACGTATGAAGGCGCTAAATATGATATGTCAGTATTATTAGACATGGAACATTTAGATAAGTATGCCATTGACAGACAGGAGCTCTTAAGTTATTTCGGACTTGTGGAAGTAAAGAACTCTCCTGTCTGGTCATGGTTAACAAAAAGATTACAATATAAAGAAATAAAATTTTTATATAATCCAAATAAAAATTATCTGCTTATTTTAAATTTAACTCCAACCGAAAAAATTTTAGGTGCGCAAAAAAGAAGTTTTTCTGGAACTAATAGATTTGAAACATACAAGTTATCAAAACTTTATGAAATAATGAAAAAACCTCTTGAAGTTAATGAAGAACAAATGAATTATTTAGATACATTATCTATGATATTCAATATTTGTTTAATAAACTTTAGTAAACCCATTACATTATTTGAGGGACCAATGGATGCATTTTTATTTAAAAATTCTATTGCAAATACTGGAGCAAATAAAGAATTACCAATAGATATTCCAATTCGTTATTTTTATGATGCAGATGAAACAGGAAGGAAGAAAAGTTTAGAACATATAGAAAAAGATCATGAAGTATTTTTATGGGATAAATTTTTAAGACAAATAAACATGCCATATAGAAAAAAATATGATTGGAACGATGTCTTAATTTGGGCAAAGGAAAAACAAATTCAATTACCATTAATAGATAATTATTTTTCGGGAAATCCTTTAGATGCTATTGATATATAAATTATATGGAAATATATTATATGTCATTTTTTAATAATGTAATGATGAAATTAGGTCATCATAATTGGAAACTTAATTTTTGTAATGATTATTATTGTTGGAAAAATAAAAAGAGAATTGATATAGATTTAAAGTATAAAGGTGATATTAGACAAATAATATTACATGAAATAGCACATATAGATACAGCAAAATATTGTAATCAAAGACATAATCCACAATTTTGGAAAAGATTAGAATATTTAACAAATAAGTTTTTAAAAAAAGGACTGGATAAACATCAATTAAAACATAAAGAATATATGACAAATGGGTATTATTCTTTGAAATATAAATGATTTTAAATTAATAATGAAATTAAAAACTAAAATAGAACATACTTTTGATATTGATCCAGGGTTAATGGAAAATTTAGATTTTAACATTTCTATCCCAAAAAAATCGATGAAGAAAAAAGTTAAAATTATTGAAATAAAAAATAGAAAATTTAGAAAAGATGCAAGTACAAGATTGTTTTAGCGCAGATGGGCTACAGATAAAAAAAGGTGATACAGTATGGGAGGGCACATCCTCATATAAAGTATTGAAAATCACTTCTCAGAAAGAATACATGAGAAAAGAGAATGAGAGATATGCTAAAAGGCACGAAGATCAAAA
>DAOWOJ010000080.1 GCA_030642125.1 Candidatus Aenigmatarchaeota archaeon
GACCACATCCATTTACAATTATTTTATTCCCAGTATTCGAATTTTTACCATGAAAACTTTGGTCGCATGTATACGACACTTTATCTTCTTTTTCAAAAAATTCGTTAATCCTTGTTGTATATATTTTTTTACAATTTTCACATATTGCAAAAAATGGAGGCCTATCAACATATTTTTGTTGCCCGGTGACACTTTTAATTATATCACCAACTTCTTTTGATCGCATTAAAATTTTTCTTGTTTGATCTTTTAATAAACCATCATTATAAACATCGTTAGCACTCAAAAACTTGAACTTTATTTCCATTTTTTCGAAAGCATCTTTCAATAATGATGATACATGTTCGCTATAACTTTTATGACAACCAAACGGATCTGGTATAAAACATACTGGTCTTCCTATATATTTTTCTAGATCATTTGGAAATCCAAAAGGTATTTTTCTTAAACCATCTCTATCATCAGAAAATGCTATGAGTTTACTTTTCACTCCAGCATCCTTTAATGCTAATGATATAGTAAATGCCCTTATAGCATCTCCAACAGACCCTATATGTGGAATCCCACTTGCCCCGATTCCACATTCTGTCCTATAGATTTTTATTTTTCTATCTAATTTTTCTTCTCTGTTTATTATATCTTCAGCTATCTTATCTGCCCAAAAAATATTATTTGTCATAATAGAATTTTCTTAAAATGTTATTAATTATTATAGAAATTTGTTTTCAGATATTCAAATCATCTGCATAAGACTTATTAATTATCATTTTTTAGATTTTGTTTTTCCATATAATCATAAAAATCATTAAAAACTTTGTTAACATTTTTTTCCCATTCATCGAAATCATTAACACAAGGATAACTTTTATACAATTTCTTTACTTTGTCTATATTCTTTGCCACCAATATCAAATTTTTTAATAATTTCATTTTTCCAAGACCTTTTATTAAAACATTCAATTTAGATTCTATATTCAAACTTTTTCCTTCAGACATACGCATTAGGTCTTGTTCCTGAATTAGTTTTTTATTCATACCAAAATTTATATTTTCATTAGATATGTTCTGCAAAAATATTCTAAATATATCCAAACCAGCATTTCTGTATCCAACATTAGTCATATATTCTATATTATAGTCCCATAATTTTTCTATATCTAAATCATCTACACCAGATTTTAGTATTGTTGAAGAAGCTGTATAACCAGAAATCATTGATTGACCAATACCACCACCATGAATAGGATTTATATGACAAGCACAATCTCCTACAAGCATAAATCCAATATTTCCAGGTAACATTGCAACAGAAGAATTTAATGGTCTTCTAACAGGTATTATTCCAGCCCCTTTGTGTATGATTTCACTATTTCTGAAACATGAATTTTTTATATAACCATAAAACTTTTGTTTTGGATTTAATGGATACTGAACACCTATACCAACATTTACGTTTTTTCCGCTTGGAAAAATCCAAACATATCCACCTTTACTCATTTTCTGATCTAGATAAATATCACAATAATCATTTTTCAATTCATATTTTCTAATTTCCCTGTAACAAATACATAAATCTCTTGTATCGATCTCTTGTTGAATGTACTTAGAAATTACTTGCCTTCTTAAAATAGCTCTGCATCCTGATGAATCAACAATTATATTAGGTTCTATTTTTTCAATATCACCATTTTTTGTATTTTTTAATATTAATTTTTTATCATATAATTTTATTACTTCATTATTATCCAAAATATTTGTATTTTCTAACATTGAAGAAATATTTTTACAAAAAATATTTCTATCTATTATATAACCGCCTTCCTTCTCTTGTACATCAAAACAAGTCTTTTTATCAGGAGAAAAAATATTTATTCCTTTTATATGATTCCTAATCTCTGCATCTGGATAATTTAAACCTAATTTTTTATGCAAAAAATCGAAATGATGCTTACTTATAGCGTCACCACACACCTTTTCACCAAAAGTATTTCTATGTTTTTGGTCTATTAAAAAAACATTCAATCCACTATTTTCTAGTGATAATGCCGTTATTAATCCACCAGGACCTGCTCCTACTATAGCTATATCGCATTTTTTCATACAATAATTATTTAATTAAATGAAATAAAAGTATTAATATTTTTCTGTCGATAATCATCTAATGGTAATAAAATGACAGAATTTGAACAAATCTTATTAAATAACATTAAAGACGAGGAAGAGAGACTCGCATTAAAACTAGGGAAAATAGAATATAAAATTTTTAAAAATATATCAGAAATAAAAAGAAAATTAAAAATAAAAGAGTTAGAAGAAATGGACATATCTTCTGCTATGTATTTTAAAACTGTAAGAAAATTGAAAGATCTTAATTATATAATTAATGAAAATAATTCTGATTTAAAAATAAATTTAAAAAAAGAGATTTATCCAAAGATTATAAAACACAGGGAACGTAGAAAATTAGAGATAGATATATGCATAGAAAAAACACAAAGAAAACTTGAAGAATTAAAACTGCAACGCACTGTTATAAACAATATGACAATGAATTATAACAATAATTTAAAAAATCATAATAATTTAATTATGTAAATCATTTTTTTATCAATTAATTTATTCTATGTTAATCAATAAGAACAACATTTAAAAATCCTTCTCTGCTAGGTCTATTTGTGATTTTAGCTTTCATTTTTTTATTTTCTGTCTCTATTTCTATGATTCCGCCTTTTGTTAATACATTTCTCCTTATATAGTGTTTATTAGCTGAATTTTCCAATACATTCAACACTTTTACGATCTTTCCTTTTTTATCGACAATCAAATTTGCTTGATTAACTTTCATTAATCTAATTTTTTCTGATCCGCCTCTTTTTCTAATTTTTTTTATTTTTTTATCTCCTATAATTGTCTCTATAGGGTCTAGAACAAATTCTTCCTTTTTCTTTTTTTTATTTTCCTTAAATAGTCCACCACTAGACTTTCTTTTACTATTTCTACTCCACATAATATCACTCCAAAATTATTGGACTTGTTGCAATTAAACGATCCAACTTAGATTTAATATCAACACTTTTTTCATTATTTTCTATCACTGATTCATTTTTTTGAATCATTTTATTTAACTCTTTCCTCGATTCTAAAATATTTTCATTTAATTTATTGACATTTTTAACAGTATTTACCTCTATACTACTTAATCTATTATTCATATCATCCAAATTTATCACTATATTTTCGATTTTTTTGATTTTCCTATTCATATTGTTTATTTTATTATTATTACTAATACTCAAAATTATTTTTTCTA
>DAOWOJ010000058.1 GCA_030642125.1 Candidatus Aenigmatarchaeota archaeon
CGATCGACTTGGAATGGCCCAGAATTTTGGTTAAGAAGATTTAATAAAGAAAAAAATAAATATCATGATAATTGGGAACATTCTAAATTAACATATAAAAATAAAATATAAAAATGGCAGAAATTGAATTAAAAAATATAGAAGAAGCACAGAGAAAATTAGCAGAACTGAGAAAAGATGGATCTATAAATAAACCATCAGATAAAGAAGTTAAAAATGCTGCAAAAGAATTTAAAAAGGCAAAAGATGCCTTCGAAAACAAAAAATTTGTGATAGGTACTTCTGAAGTAGCTAAAGAGATTTATAATTTCATGTTAGATTTCATGGAACATCATGTTTTTTGGACTAAAAATGGTTGGATGGGTGTAATTAGAATGCATGCAGAATTATTTGAAATGCAAAAATCTAAAAAAGAAGAACCATTTGCAATTGGTTATCAGGCCCTTGAATTCATGCTTTTCGCATTAACAAATCCTGGTGGGTTTGGATTAAAAAGTGCTCAAATGATAGATAAAGTTCAAGATTTTTATATCGATCTTGTTGAAATGGTAGGTAAAAAGGTTGAAGAAACAAGGGAAGAATTAAAATCTATTCAATGGCTTGGAGATAAAGCTGCTTCAATGCAACAAGGATTTTATCTTGAAAAGGAACCAACTCAGGGAGATGGATCGTTTGCTCCTCCAACTATAGAAGATTTACTTAAAAAGGATTAAATAATTACATAAAAATAAACAAAAAGACTCAAAACTTGAGTCTTTTTTAGTTATATAAACTATATAGAAGAGATATATAAAACAAAACAAAATTTAATGGACTTTATACAAAAAAATCTTAAGTACATAGCACTTATATTTCTAGCATTATTTCTTTTAAAATCTTCCCAAAGTTGTAATAGAAATATGGCTATAAAGAAATTAACTAAAGAAAATACATATCTTGTAGATTCATTAGAAACAATGCATGGAACTGAAAAAACTCAACTTATATTAGAATTAGAAAATGCTAATGATTCAATAAAAGAATTAAATTATGAAGTAAAATTAGCAAAAGCCGGAGAAAATGCTGCTAATAGAAGAGCTAATGCAGTTCAGTCAACAGCTGAAAAAATGAGAAAAAACACTACAATTAAAATTGAAAATAAATCTGAAACAGATACAGTTTCAGTAGATAATAAAAAATAGAAATATGAAAAATATTAGAGACAGTAAAGGGCTTTATTGGGGATTAATTATTGCCTTTTTTGTATTGTATATGTGTGTTGGATTTGTTTCAACATTACACTCAATTACATTTTTCCAATTAGCAAACACATTATGGATGGCCGTTTTATTAGGAATAACTTATGAAGTTGGTCAAGCAGCAGTATTATTTTCCATATTAATGTCAAAAAATAATCAAAGTTTATTACCTTGGGCATTAATGTTTTTATTAACTGCCTTACAGGTAACTGCTAACGTATATGCATCATTTAAATTTATGGATAATAGCCAGTCAATGGATTGGACCTTTTGGCAACGATCAATATTATTCTGGATGGAAACAGATGATCCCGAAATGTTTAAAGTTGTTATTTCGTGGATTACAGGAGCCTTATTACCAGTAGTTGCGTTAGGTATGACAGCATTAGTTGCGGAAAATCTTAAATTAAAAGATGAAGAGGAAAATAAAAAAGAACCGCAACCACTTCCACCAGGGCCACCGAAACCTTCTCAAAAAATAGAAGATCGTTCAGATGAAATTAATTTTGATGATGGCTTAGATGACACCGAACCACCGCCAAGAAATGAACAGTTAGAAAATTTTGCAGAAGCATTATTAAATAATAAAGTTGCAGAAGAGTCTGAAAGCGAAAAAAAAGCAAGTATAAATAAGGAAGGAGTTATTGAAGTATCACCCCAATTTGATATAAATGTTCGACGTGTTCAACCAGAAAGAATAAGTGACATGGAACAATTTGAATCTCCGTTAGAACAAGAAAAAGGTAGTACATTTGGAATAGAAACACCAAAAATAGATCGGGGATTATTTGTAAACGATCCACAAGAAGGAACTGCAAAATTTCCTAAAAAACCAATAAATAACCAAAGAGGTTGGCATTTAAAAAGAGAATTTACAGATGAAAATGGAGATGTGTATAATTATGGGTTATTAAAACCTAAATTAGAAGTTCCTCGTAGAAAAGAGCCAATTCTTCCACCAAAAAAAGATCAGGGGTAGAGGATAAACAAAAAGACAAACCCCCTACCCCCAAAAAACCTCGGAAAAAGCGTCGGAGAGATCCTCTAAAAAGAAAGAGTAAAAAAATAGAGGTCATAAAAAATTTAGATGAAATTCAAAAACCATCTAAAGGTACTGAATTAATTCAGAGGATGCAGAATGCACCAGATATTAAAGATATAAGTACCTATGATTCATCCACTAAAGTTGAGCAGATATCACCAGATAAACCCGAGAACACATCTGAACCTAATTATGCTGGTGGAATTTTAGGAGGTGTTGAAGTAGTAGATGTTAAAGCTATAGAAAAGAAAAAACCTAAAATGATAATAGATAAATTCGGTATTCCCCGTCACCCTAATGAATATAAAAATTTTGATAGAATATAAGAAGAGGCTTAGGCCTCTTTTTTATTTGAATAAATAAAATAAAATAATGTCTATGAAAGCTCGATATATTTTTGAACATATTGATAGTCCAGTGGACTATCAATATTCTAAAATAGTAAGAGAATCTTTATTTGATGATTCTTATTATGAGAATCAATTATACGAATCTGTCTTAAATGAGAAATTTGATATATCTCAAATAAAAAATATTATATCAAAAATTTCAGATAAAAAACAGGCTCTGTATAATTTGATTAAAAAATTCAATGATACACATAATTTAAATACCAGAAAATATATAGCTGGAGTTTTAGTTATAATGTATTTAACTAACTTCGCTATAAATAATAATAAATGGAAACAAACTCCTCAGCAATATATTCAAACTGTAAGTAATGAATTAGCTAAAGAAGATTCAATAGATGTAGATGATATTATTAAATATATTGAAGCGGCTGAAGTTAATGATTCTTTTAAAAACCCAGCAACTTTAACATTATCTGATGAAGGTAAAAAATTCATTAAAAAACATGAAGGTTTAAACTTAAAGGCATTTAAAGATAATTATATGATTACAATAGGATATGGCCATGCTGAATATCCAGAAGATTCTCAATATAAAATAGGTGATATGATTTCTAGAGAAACTGCAAATGAATTATTTATTATTGATATAAAAGAAAAAGAAAATGATATCCAAAGAATGTTTAGGCAATGGGAACAAAGGGGAAATGGAGTAAAAGTAACTCAGGGAATGTATGACGCACTAGTATCTATGGCTTATAATATCGGAATAAGAGGATTAAGAAATACTGAATTTATTGAACATGTAGAAAAAGGAGATTTTTTAATAGCTTCTGAAAGAATAAAAACTACAAAGGTAAGTAAAGAATTCCCTGGGTTAGAAAAAAGAAGAAAAAATGAATATAAAATGTTCATTAAAGATATCACATAAAAAATTTTTTATGGTGAATAAATAAAATAAATATGTTAAAATATGCCAACAGATGCATTTAATAATCCAAGCAATGATTACGTTAACCCGGGGTTAGCTCCTTGTGCTGGCACTTCAGACGAATATACTTTTCAGTTTTTACCAAAACAAGAAGTAGGTATAATTAGTGGTAGTGATACGATTCAAGTTATGGATCTTTCAGACATAAGCCTGACTGTAACCTCATGGATAGAAGAAAAGAAAACTCTATCAAGTGGAGCAGTAATATATGTCCCGGGATTAACAAAGGGATTATTAAACAGAACTCAAGTTTTTGATATACCAGCAACTGGATATGTTGATGCAACATCGCCATATTATATGACGTTAGATGTATCAATA
>DAOWOJ010000109.1 GCA_030642125.1 Candidatus Aenigmatarchaeota archaeon
TCTTTTTCAGTAACAAGAGCCGACTCAAGAACATTGATAATAACCTTTTGATAATAAAGACTCTCACCGCTGCTAAGACCTTTCAATATGTAATAGTCAGCCTTCAAAACCTCTAATTCTTTTTCAATTATTTCAATTTTATTCATAGTCCGCTCCAAAATATAATTCAAACTAAATGTCAAGTGTTTTCTTGACTATTTTAATAAATATCTAATTCTTTTAAGATACCTTCCAATCCTTCAGCTTTTATTTTCATAAGTAAGAAACTCATAATAGTTGGAATCAAAGGTTTTCTTTTTAATGTCATACCAGCTTCTGAAGGTAAACGATCCCCTTTTTTATTATTACATGCAAAGCAAGAACAAACCACATTATCAAATTTATTTTTACCACCCCTTGATTTAGGAATAACATGATCAACAGTGCATTGTCGTTTTCCTAATTTAACTCCACAATATTGACAGGTAAAATTATCACGAACAAAAATATTAGATTTACTCCAGGGCACTTTTATTCTCCAAAGATTGCGAATTGCTTTAATTAATCTAATTACTAAAGGAGCGAGCATATCTTTATGAATACGGAATGCAGAATCTTTTACACTTACTGCTTTTTCTTTAACAAGTAAACGAATAGCTCGTTTTAATGTTGTTGTGCCCAGAATGCTATAATCTGCATTTAATACGATAATACGTTCCATCTTCAAGTTCTCCTTTTTTGTTCAATGATTTTAATGACTTAAAAACTCTAAATCCTTTGTTTAAGAGAGTTTAAATACTTTGTATACATTAGTATTAAAAACTTCTGTATCCGTTGATTCAGTGTGTTTATAAACCCCTTCTTTTCTTTTCTTTTTTTGCAATCTTAATTTGATTACCAAATACAGAACTTACTGATTCTTCTGTATCATTTTTCTTAATCCAGTCCATTAATTTCTTATCAGACATTTTTACAAAATTAACAGTTGATTTTTCTAATATTTCTCTATAATTTTTCATTATATAAATCCCCATTCTTTTAATTGTTTGTTATTTTTTTTAATAGATTTTTTTGATTGAACATAAATTGGTGCTTTGATGTTTGGTATAATTTCATCTCTTATTATGTTAATTCTATTTGCTAAAAATTGAAAATCTTTTTCTATATTTTCTTTTATAAAAATAAATTTAGTAACATATTTCCAAATATTTTTTATTTCATTTGTTAATATTAATTGTTCATTTTCTTTAAATTTTATATTAGTATTCGATATAAATTCAAACGGTTCAATTTTATATTTAGATTCTAATTTTTTTTTATTTAATTCTAATTTACCAAATATTATAGGTGGTCCACCCAAATACCAATTTAACGATTTATTATCTGTTGTTGATATATTTGGAACTGTTCTTGAAGATAATTTATTATTATCAAGAATAAATTTCATTTGATCAAACCCTACAAGATGATATAAAGAATTATTTTTTCCTTCTAATATTTCTCTATAATTTTTCATTATTTTGCCTTAACTTTTCGAAACATATCATTTAATTTTAAATAAAAATTTTTACCTTTATTAGATCTGGCATAATTAGCAACGGGTTCATCTTTGTAATGCTTATTGAACCATTGTCCTTTTCCTCTTGCTTTTACATGAAGATCCCAGAACATATCTTCTCTATGTCCGCAATCAAAATATGGAGTCCCGCAAGGCATTTTACCTGTTGGAGTTGTTGGAATATCTCCCTGTACTGTTGCTTCTTTTAATTTTTTAGTCATTATATTCCTCGTTTAATTTTTGAATCATAAAGTATTTATCACTTAGAATAAATCATCTATATTTGATTGAGGTTTCAATATTACTTCATATCCAGCACGTTCTGCTATTGTTTTTATTACATTAAAAAATACTTTATTAAATTGCATTGAATAATCTATATATTTAATAATTTCTTCTCTGTTAGGAATTCTTTTGATCCAACCAAAAACATTTTGATTAAAAAATATATTAGGAGTCAACATATAACAAAAACGAATTTTCTCTCCATCATTTATTGGTATAAAATCTAATCCATTTTTTTTAATATATTCATTATAAATTATTCCCGCTCGAACTGCTATCGGAGATCCTTTTTTAAATAATGTTGCTTTGCTGGAATATTTTTTTATATTTGAAACCCCTCTTGGAAAACTAATTTCTTCTGGTTTCATTTTATTAAATTCTTTTTTAACTTCTTGTATATAATCTTGAATACTTTCAGGTTCATACATAAGTTTTCGTATAGCTTCTTTTAAGTATGGTTTAATAATTTGAGGAGTACTTGATCTAACAATTTCAATTCCTGTTATTTTCATCTTTGGTTCTTTATATCGTACTCCCTCATCATCCCAAAGAAGATAAGCATAATGTTTTTTTCCTGTAATGAGAAAACGTTCAATTATTTTCTCACGAGTCATTCTCATTTTATTTTCATTTGCATTTACATATTCAGCTAAATTTATATAAATTCTTTCTATTTCTGGATCTATAAATTTTTTAGTAAACTTATCAATCCAGTCTACTATATTTTTTGACTCTTTTTCTTTTATTCCTTTAGCAACAAAATCTAAAGAATACATAACTGAATCTGTATCAGCATATATAAACTTATTTTCTTGATTAAATTTTTCTTTTAAA
>DAOWOJ010000004.1 GCA_030642125.1 Candidatus Aenigmatarchaeota archaeon
CTAAACCACTGGAATTCAAAACAAGAGAAGTGCATAATAGATTGACTGTATCTAACATATCTTCAAAAAATATTGTTACATGTAGGAAAACTACGTTAATAAAGGATGCCATGAATATTATTTTTAAATCAGGTTTTAGAAGATTGCCTGTTGTTGATTCAGAAAATATTGTCATAGGGATTTTAACAACAATTGATATTATAGATTTTTTCGGTGGAGGGTTGAAGAATAAATTGTTGAATTCAGAACCAATGGAAAAAGCAATGAATTTTTCAATAAATGATATATATGAAAGACCGTTTTGTTTGAGTGACAATATAAAAATTTCTGATGCTTGGTCAGAATTAAAAAAAGCAAAGTTAGGAGCTGTTCCATTAATAGATAAAGAGAGAAAATTAACAGGATTTTTAAGTGAATGGGATTTTATAAAGAATTTTGATATAGATAAATTCACAGAAAGTGTTGATACTATAATGACTAAAGCTCCAGTTTCAGTTGGACCAGAATTTGAAATAAATGATGTTTCAAAAATGATGGTAAGAGGATGTTTTAGAAGACTTCCTGTTATAAAAGAAAATATTTTGTTGGGTGTAGTTACACCAACAGATATATTAAATTATTTTAATAAAAACGCAATATTTGGCACCAAAATAAAGGATATTATGACTAGAAAAGTTATTGTTGTTGATAAAAAAATGAGCATCGGAAATTTGATAAATTTGATTAACGAAAAAAATATTGGTGGAGTTTTTGTTGTAGAAAGCGGTAATTTAATAGGTATTGTAACAAAAAGAGATATATTCAATATATTATATTGATATTTATTATAATCTTTATATTGCGTGATTATAATTTATTTATTAAAGATGTGTTTATATGAAATTTAAACTATTTCCAATCTTTTTGTTAATTTTGTGTATCTTTACATGCGGTTGTATAAATGGAGAACAACCACAACAAACATCAAATGAGTTAGAAGATGTTTCTATTTATGAAGATAGTGAAGATATAATACTTACAAAAAATATGATAAATATCGAAACTGATATAAAAAGATTAATTTCTGATATAGAAATATATACTAATTTGGTAAATGATTTAATTGAAAATGTTGATAGCAATACTAGAAAATCTTTAATTATATTGCAAAAAGATTTCAAAAGTCTCATGGTAGATAATGTAATTATGATTGAAAATGATTTTTCTGATTTAAATAAGCATCTTTCGACAATAGATGTATCAGAAGAATGCCGTGTTGCAATGGAATCAACATTAAATAAATTTTCAGATGATATAAAAACTACAAAATATCATCTCGATATAAATGTAACAGAGTTGCCATTGAAATTTCAAATATTCAATAGAGATATAAATATGATGCTTGATGATGTTAACATGCTAAAACGTGAATTGAATCTTGACAATTATGCGCATTTTGAAATAATAGAAAGCCTTGGAGATTATTGGTAATAAAACACATTTTAAAAAAATATAGTTTTTAAAGAATTTCTCAAAAGTTTGTAAATAAAGAAGAATATTAATTGTATACTAAATATATTTGTTTTATATGCAATATATTGTAACTATATATATCAATTAAGAAGGGCATAAGATGGAATTTAAGTCATTTATTATTGTTTTATCAGTTACATTTGTTATTATTTCTAGTTATATGTTAGAAGCAGAAGCATTTGATGATGAATTTGAAAGCATTTTTAATGATGAAGATATTATTTTAATGAAAAATATCGTTGATATAGAAACAAATATAAAAAGATTAAGTTCTGATACTCAACAATATTATAATTTAGTTGAAGGTTCAATATCAGACAATGCATATTTGCAATTATTACAAAAAGATTTTGATAAAATTATATTAGAAGATATATCAGTTATTAATAAAAATTTTGTTGACCTAAAAAGACATCTTTCAAAAATAGATGTATCAGAAGAATGCCGTATTGCTATGAATGGTACATTGAATCAATTGCATAAAGATATAGGGTTAACAAAGTTGCATTATAAAGAAGTTCAATCACAATCACAGCCACCAAAAGAGAAAGAATCCAAAATACTTTCTTTAATATTTCCTTCAAAAGATGAACAAGTAAAAGTAAGAATTACGGAATTACCGATGAAATACCAGATATTTCAAAGGGATATTACTATGCTAATTAATGATGTTAACATGCTAAAACGTGAATTATCTTTAGATGGATATATGCAATTTGAAATAGAAGAATTTGATTATTGGTAATCATATTTCTACATTAAATAAATATTGAAATCAATCAATTATGTTTATGGGTTATTTTATCAATATTGGCAGCAATCCTGTGGGCCAGTGCAAATCTAATCGAGAAGCATGTTCTTGATAAATATATTCAACAACCACTTATTTGCATAATAATCTAGCATTTTTTATCCAAAAATATTGAAAGAAGAAATTAAAAATTCTATAATTTTATTAAAATTTATTGCTGTAATACTTATAATACTTGGAACGATTTTAATAATATAATATTCTCATACAATTAACTATTTTTATGTATTAGGTAAATTAAAATATTTATTTAATAAAATAATAGCCCTGGGCAGATTTGAAATCGGCGAAATTCTCTGCCGTCACCGGGTATTCCCTATTATCCAGAACCCGATATTCAAGTATTTTATATTGCTTGACCACTACACTACAGGGCTAAATTATTCTTTGAATGAATTTACCATTTTCATTCCAATTTTTGTTATCATAAAGCAATTATCACCAACAAAATCTATTTTTTGAATATAATTTTTATGCAACAAATTTTTTACTCTATCATCGAGTACGCTTTTAGACGTATTGCATTCCTTGACAATATTTGGCAATTCGTTTTCTTTTATCAATAATTTAATTGCCATTTTTTTTAAAACTATTTTTTCAATTTCATTTATCATTTTATCACATTTTTAAAGAACTAAATCTTTTTTTACTTTTTCAGAAATTTTTTCTCCTTTTATTTTTTCGAGTATTTTAAGAGCAAACAATATTGCTGTGCCAGGACTTTGAGTAGTTATTATATTTTTATCTACAACAACTTTTCCTTTACTTGGTCTTGGTATATGTTTTTCCATTCCAGGGTATATTGTAGCTTTCTTGTTATATATTATATCAGCTTTTTCCAAAACATAAGGACCGCCGCATATAGCTCCAATTAATTTATTCTCTGAATTAAATTTTTTTAATATTTTTAAAATTTCATTGCTTTTAGATAAATTTATATATCCTGGATTTCCTCCATGTAATATTATTGCATCATATGAATCATAATCCAATTTATCTAACCTTTTATCAGCTACTATTTTAATTCCATGTGCTCCTGTTACAACATAACTATTAAATCTTGCTAAAGTTACGTCAATTCCACCTCTTCTAAGAATATCAACAATAGTTACTGTTTCAATTTCTTCAAATCCTTCTGCTAATGGCATTAAAATTTTCATTTATTCATCTACTTTTTTTAATATAAATTTTTGTATAGTTTATGTTAATATTAATTATATATAATATTATATTTAATATGTCAATAATTTCATTTAATTTTGATTCTTTTAACGCAAAAAAAAGGAAATTGATAAAAGGAGATATAAAAGTAAGTTTTTCTCCACATATAAAAAATGTAAAATATATCAAAAATCAAGATAATGATGCTTTGTTAATGAATTTTGAATTCGTTGTTGTGTACGAACCAAAGATAGCAGATATAATTGTACGTGGGAATTTATGTTATCAACTAAAAGATAGGAAGTTAAAAAAACAAATTTTGAAAAATTGGGAAAAAGATAAAAAATTACCATATTCTATTGTTGAAGAAGTAATGCGAATTATATTTGTAAAATGTTTAACAAAGATAATTTATTTAACTGACGAATTACAACTTCCGCCTCCAATTCCAATGCCTAAAATGGAACATAAATCTGATATGAGTTATATAGGATAATTGAAATTCGCAATTAAAATAAACATTTCATTTAATAACATTTTTTTCTTATTTGTGCTTTGTTGAAATTGTCTTTTGCATTTCTGATCGTAGTTTCTTTTCTGAAACAATTGTTGCTCCTATACCAAACACAATTATAGCAATATTAATAGAGAATCCTATATGCGGTATCATTTTTAAAAGTCTTAGAATTATAAGTCCTAAAGCAAATGCTGTTATCATGATAATCTTTTTATCTATTGTTCTGAAATGATTGATAATCCAGCTTCCGATAAATAATCCAACAGGAATTTGAGCAAGATAAATGGCCATCAACCATAGAGCTAATATAATTAATCCAATTGGAATACCGACAATTGTGATAAATGCTATTATTGAGATAATAGGAATTATAAATAGGGTTAGAATTCCCCATCCAATGCTTTCTGCAGGATTCATGCGTATAGATTTTGCAATAGATGTAAGACGTTTCGGAGCAATTAAAATAATGATCATTCCTGTTATAAATGCCATTAAAAAGGATATAATTTTATTTTTAATAACTTTATTCTGTTTTTTATTTGCATCAATCGCTTTGTATGTAGTTAATCCAGTAATTTTTGCTCCTTCTTGAATATTGGCCTCTTCTTCGCTTGTGTATGTTAAATTACCTTCTATGTTTGCTGTAGATGATATTATTAAATTATCGCTCTTGATATCAATATTTCCTTTTACTTTACCGTTAATGGTTATTTCATTTCCAGCTCCGTTAATATAACCTTCGATAAGTCCATCAATATTAATATTTTCGGCACCAAAAAGAAGGTCGCCAGATATTTTTGATGTGTCGTTTATATTCAAATAGTTGCAAGCGACTATTGTATCTCCATTAATGTCACCGATAATATTAATGGTTTTTCCTGTTATTCGTATAGCATGACCAATATCACCATTGATGTTTATTATTTCACCTGCAGCCATAATGCTGCCCGTAATTTGTCCATTAATAATGATAATTCTACCTAAAGCGAATATATCTCCATTAATATCACCATCAATAACAATGGTATCAGCTAAAACATATAGATCATCATTAATTATTTCTTCATTAGTTATTGTGAAATTTGTTTCATTACGAACATCAAATGCTAAACATGGCGTTGCAGTAAAAATAATTAAAAATGTCAGAATTATGATAACAGTTAATCCTTTGAAAGTATTTGCCATTTTTTTTACCTTGTTAATATTTAACAATTATCACTTATATTGCATCAGTTTTATTTTCTTAAAAGATATCAATATTAAATAAATTATAATATTTTTTCATTTTTAAAAAAACAACTTGATTCATTGATTAGCCATGTTTCAAATAATCCTGCTAAAACATAGCCATATCTATATTTATTTGGAATTACTACTGATTTGCAAATATAATTCCATGAAGATTCAGTAATATTTGCTGTTTTAGAAAAAACATCAAAATAACTCTGTTTCAATATATCTTTTGTTTCTTTGATATTTGCATTTCCAAAATATTCCAATACGCAAATTCCTTTAAGATTGTCAATTTTTCTTGTTGTTCTAGCCCAACAAATACCAACAGATATTTGTTCTCCTCCTGCACCATATTTTTCGACATAAATTCCTGGTAATATATCTCCATAATTTTTAGCAATAGGTGGTTTGGATTTAACTATTTTTACGTCATCTGGTAAAAAAGATGAATGTTTTACTAAATTGTACCAATCGCACTTCATATCTATTCTCGCTTTAGCGAGAGCTTCAACCGGATTTATATTTGAAAAACCATAACCTGCTACTGAATTAACTATTTTTTTCATTTTTATTTCCTTATGAAATTGTTTTAGTTTTCTGTATATAAATTATAATATTGTTTTTTGTCTATTTCTTTTATAAATAAATTTATTACTTAAAAATAACTATTCAATATAAATCCCAGGTTTTCCATATTTTGTTTTTTGTGATTTATTTTTTGGATCAAATTTTTCTTTGTCAGAAGTTTTGAATAATTCCACATTATCGAATTTGAACATATTTTTTATGTATTTTATTCTTTCATCAAATATATCAAATTCATCATTTGTTTCTATATAAATAAACAAACATTTTCCTTTGTTTACATTAATTATATAATTTATATCTGAAATTGTCTTTTTAAATATTTCCTCTAGTTCTATTATTTTTTTATTGATTTTATTATTTTCAACTTTTGGCCATTCACTAAGCGATATAAATTCTGTTTTTCCAATTTTTTCCCATATTTCTTCGCATATATGAGGTACAATAGGAGCCAAAATTTTAGTTTGTATTTCAATAAATTTTTTAAAAATTTCTTTGTTTAATCCTGTAGAAATATTATTATACCATTTAAAATGGTTTTGCAATTCAAAAAATCCATTTTGGATAACGCTCTTTGTATTTATTTCATCATAATTTTTTTCTACTTTTTCCAATGTTTTGTTTATTGCACATTCAAACCATCTATCTATTGTTCTATATTTTGATGATCCAGTATTATATTTCGAAATACACAATTCATAAAAAGAATACAATTTTTTTTCTATCTTTTCGCTTTGATTTATTTCTATATTTGCATCATCAATTCCTGAATCTCCTGAATAGGCTATTAAAAAACGTATGACATCTGCATGATATTTTTGTATCGCGTCTTTAATTAAGATTACATTTCCTTTGCTTTTACCCATTTTTTCTTTGTTTAGTAGAATATGTCCATTTATGCTCATTCCGCTTGGTAAATTTTCTTTTTCAAATATAGCAACATGATTAAATATGCAAAATGTAAGATGATTTTGTATTAAATCTTTACCAGAGATTCTTATATCAAATCCATTTTTGTACCAATATAAGAATTCATTTCTCATGTTTTCTAGATCTTTTATTTCAATTCCATTTTTTTCTGATACATTTTTAGAATTTCCTTTTCCTAAAAATACAAATTCAAATAAATTTTCATCTACAATTTTATCGCTTTTCATTTCTCCATTTTGCAAATATTTTGCGATAGTGTAATATGCAGTGTAAATTGTGCTGTCTGATAAACTTTCTATTATTTGTGTTTCATCGAATGGTAGGGTTGTACCAATAGATGTTCTTTTATTTCTTGAGCAAGCCCAATCATTTAACCAATCAATAGTATAATGTAAATCGTTTTTAATTGTTTTTGGATAAAAATTCATTTTATCGACTAGAGAATGTGCTTTTATTTTCCATTCTTTTTCATTATAGCACAAAAACCACTGATTTTTTACTATTTTAACGATTGCTATATTTAGACAACGACATATAACTTTATCTTGCAGTATGAAATACTCTGTTCCAATTTTTTTGGCTATAAAAGTATCTATTAGTTCATCCTTTATTTCATATACTTTTTTTCCAATAAATTCAGGTATTTTAATGATTCCTGAATGAAATTCTTTTTTGTATATTTCTTGTGTTAATTTTTCTAATTTTTCTTTTTGTAATTTTATTTTTTCTTTTTCAACAGCTTCTACAGCAGGAAATTCATTGTAACCATCTATTTCTATTAATGAAATAAAATCAAAATCAATTTCTTTTTCGTTTATATTATATTTTTTTCTAAGATTGTCGTTTTCTCTTAATTCTTTTATTGCAGCATAATCGAATGGTGCATGAGCAGGAACACTCATTACAATTCCTGATCCAATATTTGCATCGACGAAATCAGCAGGCAATATTATAATTTTTGTATTTGTAACAGGGTTAATTGCCATTTTTCCAATAATGTCTTCGTTTTTTATTGTATTAAGTTCTCTTATTTCAAATCCCTGATTTTTTAATGCATTGATCATGTTTTTTTCTATAAGCCATTTTTCTTTTAAATCTTTTTTCGATATCTCTATTATTATGTAGTCATTTATTGGATTTATCCATAAATTAGTTACTCCGTATATTGTTTCCGGTCTATATGTCATAACAGGGATTTTAATTTTTTCTTTATTTGACATAAATTCAAATTTTAATAGAATGACTTTTTCAGGTGTTATTCCTTCTCCTTCTAGTCTGTCATGATCTCCTATAGGAAAATTGCATTTATTGCAATATACAACAGGATGCTCACCTTTTCTTATCAGATTTTTTTGTTTCAATTTGTTGAATTGCCATTTTATGAAAGTATCATATGGTTTATTTAATGATGTAGTTATAAAACTTCTGTTCCAATCTATAGAAAATCCCAAATCTTTGAAATCTTTTTTCCATTTTTTTGAAAATAAAGTAATCCATTGTATTGGATCAGAAAATTTTTCTATTTCTTTTTTAGAAAATCCCATGTCAGATAATATTCTAATTTGTTTTTTTTCTTTATTTTTTACTCTTTTAGCAGCTGCTACGATTGGTTGTCCTGTTGCATGAAATGCTTGTGGAAATAATACATTATAGCCTCGCATTCTATTGAATCTAGCTGTTATATCTCCTCTTAAAAATGTGAATAAATGTCCAATGTGTCCATATCCATTCAAATATGGATAACATATATTAACAAAAAACTTTTTGTTTTTGTTTGGTATAGCTTCCAAAATTTTTGATTTTTCCCATTTTTCTTGCCATTTTTTTTGTATTATTCTAAAATTATTTTTCATACTATAACATCGAATTTCTTTTTAAATTTTTTTCTCGAAAATTAAGATAGATGTCATTAAAAATGCACCGAATGCAACACTAAAAATGAAAAAACTCAATCCGATTTCAGGTTTCAATAATAGTTCACATGTTGCGTATAAAACAAAAGAAATTGAAAATCCAAGTGTACCAAACGTTGATATTCTTACAATTTTCTTACGATTTTTTTCTATACATAAAAGTTTTCCAACTAATGATAGCAAAAATGATGCATAAAATATAAATATCGAAGATTTTAAAAACATTGCTATAGTATCTATAAAATTTGTTGTTGGCATTATTCTTATCGAATTATATCCATTTGCAATTCCTATCAATATGACTGTTATTGCGACTATATACAAGAAAAAACTAATTTTTCCTTCTGTTAATGCTCTATGCATTTCATTTAATATAGAATATATATATTCTTCTAATCTGAATGCTTTTATGAATAAATAAATAGCTATTGCTCCTAACATTATTCTCCAACCAGATATTCCAAGTAATGCGTATAGCATTAACATTACTGCCGGGACTCCAAGTATTAATTTAGATAATTTTTGATTTGTAAATATTTGTTTTAAGAAGTCAATTATCATATAATATGTTCCTTCTAATTTTTCATTTTGTTTTATAATAACTCTTTTTACTGACAATATTGGAATCATAGAATTGATTATTGGAATTATATGTTCATCTTCTGCACCATCGCTAATTAACACAACT
The DNA here is from genome assembly GCA_030642125.1 of Candidatus Aenigmatarchaeota archaeon. GTDB lineage: Archaea > Aenigmatarchaeota > Aenigmatarchaeia > DAOWOJ01 > DAOWOJ01 > DAOWOJ01. The sequence continues at coordinate 9,351 of DAOWOJ010000004.1, forward strand.
TTTTCAGATTTTGTTTTTAGTAGAATTGTTTCTAATTGTTCTGATATAATTTCATCTGATTTTATTCCAACATTTTTATCTCCTGTTATTGTTGCTATCTCAACATCTTTTCCTTGTTCTTTTAATTCATCATAAGTTTTAATGGCATCGAATATTGTATTGAAATCTGAATCTTCTGGATCCTTTAATCCAAATTTCATAGCTGTTTTAAGATTTTCGCTTCTTCCTATTATAGGACCATGTATATCAATTTTTTCTCCTAGATCATTGTCTCTATCAACGCATAGAATAAGCAATTTCATAATATTTATTAAATTTTGAAATTTAAATGTTAGATGAGAATATAGAAACCATTTTTTTTGTTCTTATTTTTATATTATAATATAATGGTATTGTTTTTCCAAATATTTTAACTTTTTTATTTAAAATTTCTTGTAATGGATCAGATTTACATATAATACCAGCATATCCTACAAGTTTTGCTATGTGGGCATCAGAACCAGCTGTTACAGGAATTTTAAATTTATTTGCTAATTCTTTTGCTTTTAAATTATTTTTTATAGAGTTTTTTGAGTTGAATACTTCTATAGCATCAAATTTTTCTTTCGATGCCTTTATTCCTACGCCACTTCTTAATTTTAAATATCCTGTGAATGGATGTGCAGCTACAGCTATTCCGCCAAGATCATGTATTTTTTCTATTGTTTCTGTTGCTGACATATTACTGCGAACATTTTCTTTTATCCATAATCCAAGAATATCTCCATCAGTTGTTTTTATTTCTGTTCCAGGTATAATAATAAAATTTTTCATATTTTTTGCTATTTCGAGCGCTTCTAAAGATCCATTTATTGTATTATGATCTGTTATAGCCAATCCGTCTAAACCATTTTTAATAGCATATTTTATAATAGTTTTTGGACTATCAAATGCATCTGTAAAAAATCGTGTTTTACTATAATAACTATGAGTATGCAAATCTATTTTCATATTTTTATAATCATTTAAAAGAATATAACGTTTTTGTTCTTATTTACATAAATGAAAAAGAGTAAAATGTTTATTTAATATACCAAATTAAAAAAATATAAAGTTAATTAATTTACATTTAGGCAAAAGCTTTAAATACTTTTCGGTTCATATTAATAAGATAATTAATAGTTTTTTTTTACTTTTAAGGAATAACGAAATGATATTATGAAAAAAGAAAATGTTGAAAGATTTGTTACTGTTTGTCCAGAATGTGGATCAGACAGAATTTCTAATAATCCATCTAAAGGAGAGCGTGTTTGTTCAAAATGTGGTCTTATATTAGATGATAATTTAATAGATTTATCTCAAGAATGGAGAAATTTTAATCAAGATAAAGATTCTGCAAAAGTTAGAACAGGGCCCCCATTGACTGTATTAAAACATGATAAAGGAGTTAGAACAGAATTAGGTAGAGGGTCTGGAGAATTATTTAAGGTTCCTTCTAATAAGAGAGCACAATATTATAGGTTAGTTGGATGGCAGAAAAAGACTGTTGAGTCAAAAGATAGAAATTTGAGTTTTTCGCTTGGAGAATTACAAAGGCTAATTTCATTTCTAGGGTTATCAAAATCGATACATGAAGAAGTCGCAAGATTATATGAGATAGCTGTTGATAAAAAGTTAGTTAGAGGAAGAAGTATGGAAAGTGTTATAGCTTCTTTGCTTTATGCTGTTTGCAGAGATTATAAGTCTCCTAGAACTTTAGATGAAATTGCTAAGTCAAGTGGTGTATCTAAAAGGGAAATTGGTAGAACATATAGATATGTTGCAAGAGAAATGAACATAAGAATTTTACCAGCACAACCAGAAGATTATATTCCAAGATTTTGTGGAATATTAAAAATGAGTGGAGAAGTTCAGTCAAAAGCAATAAAGATTTTGGAAAAGGCTAAAAATCTTCAAATTATATCCGGTAAAGGTCCAACAGGAGTAGCTGCTGCTTCTTTATACATTTCTGCTCTTCTTTTAGGAGAAAAGAAAACTCAAAAATATATAGCAGAAGCTGTAAATGTAACAGAAGTTACTGTTAGAAATAGACAAAAGGAACTTGAAAAACTTGGATTAGAAGACGAAATTAAGAA
>DAOWOJ010000040.1 GCA_030642125.1 Candidatus Aenigmatarchaeota archaeon
ATATTGATTAGGGCTCAGATAAATTCTTCTGAAAATGAAAAAGGAGAAGCGTGGTTCATTTATTAACATAAATGTAATAGATAATGTTCTCTTTTTTATTATATTTTTTCAAATATTAAATAATTTCCAAGTGTTTCTTCTGATCGTTTGTATTCTATTTTTTCGAAAAATTCTGGTATTCCACATATACAATTATGATAATATTCAGGTAGTTTATATGGACGATAGTCTTTATAATCTTTTAAAAAATCAAGCTGCATATTTCTTCTTCCTCCAAATTCCATATCCAATACTACTTTTCCATTATTTTCAATTACACGATCGATTTCTTTACATAGTTTATTGCAGTCATATTGTGACAATTCTTGTATTTGTTTTTCCAATGGATGCATATAAACTATATAAACTTTTTTCTCTTTTATTGGTAGATAAAACATTGTTCCTTGTATTTGTTCAATATTATTTGAATCTATAGTTTTTTTGTGATTAATATCATAGAAGATCATATTGTTATGTCTTGCTGATCGATCGAATAAAGCGGCATTTGCATCTTCTTCATCTCCTGAACAAAGATATAATATTATTTTTTCATCATTTATATCTTTTAAAGGATCGTATTTATCAAAATAATTTTCTAGAATGTGACTATTTTTTTCGTTTTTCTCGTAGTTATTTTTATCAAATATTTTCATTACTACTAAATTACAAATATTAAGTATTTATATATAAATTTATTACACTAGATAAATGATATAATCAAAATAATTGAAAATATTAAGAATATAAAAGATTATGAAGTTAAAAATGTGAATTTATGATATAGATATCACTGCATTGAGAATTATACATCAAAAGGATTAAATTGTGATTATAATTTAACAGATATTGAAATATAATAGTCTACAAAATTTGGCATGATACCACATTTGCATGATGGTGATTAATGATATGTGTTTATATTGTAAAATAAATACAAAAAAAATAACTAATAATATTATACAGTAGAAATCATGATAAGTAAACAAAATAAAAAGATTATTATATTATATGCAAAAAATATATAATTGTTAAATTTGTAAAATAGATAATATGAGGTAAAAATTGTGAAAAATGTGAAATTAAATGCATTTGTCGATATTTTTTCTTTTTTTGTTTTCTTAGGTTCTGCTTTCTCTGGTATTGTTTTGTGGAAAATTTTACCAAGAGGTGGATTGTTTAGAGGTGAAAGAAAGTTTTTTTCCGAACAATTTTTTCTAGGGATAACTCATCACGACTGGATAAATATTCATCATATCCTAGGGCCGATTCTTATCGTACTCATTCTTTGTCATCTTATTTTACATTGTGAATGGATCAAGAATTTACCAAAGATGCTTAGAAGATAATTTATAACTCTTAAATTAAAATTTTCTTAAAATTATAATCAAATATTTTAATTAAAAATATTTGTTCATTCAGCAAAGTTGGAGATCCATTCTGGTTTTTTTGGGAGATCAGAATTCAACATTTCTCTCCATTTTTCATCTGTAAGTCTATCTTTCATTGGATGTTTAAATTCGTAATAACTCATAACCGGACCTGCTCCAATTAGAATTCTTCCATCAGGAACTTTATAGGCAACAACTATTATATCAACATAACCAACACCCTCTTCAAGAACACTATTAGTATTCTGGTCTGTATGTACATCAGCGATTATTGTTGTTTTTTTTGCTTTTTCATTTACATCTGCTATAACATTATTTAATTTGTCACCAAAATTCTTTATGAAATCATAATCTTCTTCAGTTAATTTTTCATTTTTCAATTCTTTTAATGATAATTCAATCAATTTCTCTAAAACAATCTCTAAACTTTCTAATCTGTGTTTTGCTGAGCTATCTAAAATATTCATCTCATCTAATCCATTGTTCGTCATTCTAGTTAATGCAAGTAATCTGTTGTAAAATTCTGGGACTGGTTCAATATAACCGACAACATGATTATCTTGTCGAATACTGCTCTTAAGTGATGGAGTATAACTCTGTTTTGCATAAAGTATTGTATCATGTCTTAATTCAGTCCATGAAGCTAATGCAGTTATTAATTCTTTGTTCTGCCATTCTTTAGTTTGCATGAATGTTGGATAACCATTCTCAAATTCTTTTAATAAAGGTTTTAAAGAATAAAGCCAACTCCAATAAAGATTTTTATTCCATTCTGAATCATTAAAACTATTAAATTCTTTTTCTAATTCATTTAATGCAATATCATATGTTATTTTGTTTCCATTCTTGTCAATACCTTCATATTCTGTGTCACCAAGTTCAGTTAAAATCTCTTTAGCTCTTTCTGAACCTAAAAGAGACATGATATCTAATCCTTTAGGAAAACATCTGGCAGGTCCTGCTATTGTCATTTCGCATGTAAAAGTTTGCTCGCAATTTTCTCCTGTATACATTCCAACAGATGATGAAACTAAATTTGAAAACATATACGAATCAGGAATAAATCTTTGTCCAATTAATCTAAATCCTTTTGTAACATCTAAAATTTCATCTGCCTGTTCCGTAGTAAATGGTGGCCAAATTCCAATTTCTCCAGTTCCTCCGTATATCTCAGGAGTCATATATTCAGCTAATTTTGATTTCAATTTTTCTATATTTTCTTCAGTCAAATCATTTGGATTAAATTTTCCATCGAATACAAAATTCAAAGCATCAATGTATTCATATGGTCCAAGATCATCTGATAATCCAACATAAAAAGATGTTACAGAATAGATTCTATTCCATTTCTCTTTTAATTTTTGACTTTCAGCAAATTTGGATGTTATTAAAGAAGCTTGTATTGTTTGTATTTTTGCATCATGTAATGAGATAAGAGCTTTACAAGGAGGAAAATCATTGCAGCTTTCGCCAATATCAACCTGCTCTGTTCCTTTTAAAAGCATCGGCATTCTTCCATACCACATAAACGCTTTAAAGTAATTTTTCAATTTTTCTGATTTGGTGTAATGACCTCTTGGGATGTATTGTGAATAATCTTCTCTGTAAATAAAAATTGGCGAATCTGAAAAACCTTCGTGTTTTTCTATTAATTCTAACTCTTTTTCTACTTCTTCTTTTACAAAATCAGGAACAGTGAAAACATATTTTTCTAAATCTTCTTCTTTGAAAAATGTGTTTTCAAAATCAGTATTTCTAAATATCTGATCATCTTTTGGCTGTAACAAACTCAACCCAACAGCAAAATATGCAACATTTCTTTTCGATGCTTTTTTCAAATCGCCAGTAGCATTATTATACTTTTCTATTGAATCATCAAAAAGTTCTTTGCTGATATTCCATATGTCATCATAAAATTCTTTTTCTTCAATCTGACTTAAAGTTTCATCGAATTGAATATGATAAAGATGTAATAAAGAGTCTGAAGTAATAAAAATAGGTATTTCTCTATATTTTAATATTTCATATGGTTGTGTAATATATTCTTCGTCTTGATAAAATGGATTGTTGATAACTACAAAGCCATTTTTCTGTAAAAGATTTAATGCATTGTTATTTAAATGGATTTTTTCTGAAAAATCATTAAAGTTATATATTTCTTGTGTTTGTAATGGTAAATCGTATTGAGAAGTTTGTAAAGTGATGTCTAAAGGAGTTAAAGAATAATGCTTTATAAAACTTAACTTTTCTGTTTGTATATCATGCAAATTAATAGACTCAGTCTTTAATGTAGATTGTTCTTCTACAGATAATGTTTGCTGAACGTTTACACAAATAGAAATAATTATAATAAGCATTAATATTGAAATTAAATAAATAAATTTTTTGTTTTTCATTAATACCTAATTAAATTATATTAGTTATAAAAATATTATAAAAATTCATTTTTAAATAAAAGTTTTTTTAAATAAATTATAATTGATTACTCATGTTTTTCAATAAATTTATAATAAATGTCATTAATAAAAATAAATTTTTGGAGGAAAATGTAAAATGACAATATTATTTTGGATAATTTTAAGTACGTTTCTGATCAGTTTAATATCTTTAGTAGGTACATTAACTCTATTTTTAAAAGAAAAATTACTTGACAAAATTTTATTATATCTAGTTGCATTGTCAGCAGGAACACTCCTAGGCGGAGCATTTCTTCATTTATTACCAGAGGCTATTATTAAAGTTGGAATAAGTTCTATATCAAATTTATTTTTTTATTTATTGCTGGGTTTTTGTACTTTTTTCGTATTAGAACAATTTATGAATTTTCATCATCATCACTCAATGAGACATAAAAAAAATCTACATAATAAAAAGCCTTTATCATATTTGATACTAATTTCTGATTTAATACATAATTTTATAGATGGATTGGTTATAGCTGGTTCATTTATAATATCTTTTCCGGTCGGACTCACAACTGTTTTTGCTATAGCATTGCATGAAATTCCACAAGAACTCGGAGATTTTGGAATTCTTGTATATGGAGGATTCAAAAGAAAAAGAGCCCTAATTTTAAACTATATATCATCTATTAGTGTGATCTTAGGTGGAGTATTCGGATTTTATATAACAAGTTTAATAGAGGGTTCAGCTGTCTTACTATTGCCATTTGCAGCAGGAAATTTTATTTATATAGCTTCTTCGGATTTGATTCCAGAAATCAAAAAAGAAAAAAGAATAAAAATTTCATTAGCATATTTTTTAGTATTCTTAATAGGTATCGGAATCATGTCATTAGTAAAATTGTTATAAATACGAAAAAAATTATAGTATTCTAAAAATAAAAAGAGGTGATAAAATGAATATTGGAAGAGGACAAGGAGTAGGTGGATCACGACAAGGTCTCGGACGAATGGGAAAAGTGCCTACGAAATGTGTATGTCCAGAATGCAAATATGAAACAACAAAAATTCGTGGTGTTCCATGCCGTTCAATAAAATGTCCTAAATGTGGAATATTACTTATTGGTGCGTAAAACCAAAATCAGTGTTTGTATTAGTGTAAATTATGTTGAGACATTAGAATCCAAGCATAATTGTCTCCAAAAAAAGACAAATCTGATATTTTAAAA
>DAOWOJ010000007.1 GCA_030642125.1 Candidatus Aenigmatarchaeota archaeon
AATGCATCTCCAAAATTTGATTTTCCTGATCCATTTGGTCCGCAAATTATATTCAATCCATCATGCAATGGAATAAAAACTTTTTTTCTAAAACTTTTGAATCCTTCTATTCCAATTTTCATTATTTTGGTCATACATATATATTTAATTATTATATTTTAATCATTAAGGTTTGAATAAGTGATTATATCAATATTAAATATAAATAATAAAACTGACAAAAAAATTAAAGTTTATGAAATCTAACTTAGAAAAAATAGAAAAAAACAAGAAATTGAGATATACAATATTTTCAATTTCAATATTAATAATTGTTTTTCTATTTATTTGTTTAATAAAGGTTTGGAATATATATTGGACAATATTTATTAGTTTATGTATTATTGTTTTAGTATTTATAACATCGTTTTTATATGATATATTGTTTTTACCAAAAACAAGAGGAAGGGGATCTAATTAATATGCAAGAGTTAATAAAATTAGCAGAAAATATAAAAAATGAAGAATTAAAAAAACAGGTCATAGATTTAATATCGGATTTTGAAATTAGACTTGATTATCAAAAAGCAGATATTAATAAAGCTCCGGCAGGTATCAGAGGATTTCATCATTGTCAGAAAGGTGGATTAATTCAGCATATAAAAGCTGTTACGGAAATGTGTTTACAAATTGGGAATACTGTAGAAAAAACATATGATTTACCAATTAATAAAGATTATTTAATAGCCGGTGCATTGGTTCATGATCTTGGAAAATTATATGAATACGAAAATTCTGATATGGGATGGAGAAGGTCAAAAATAAAATTAGATCATGTATTTTTAATGTCTGCAGAGCTTTATTGCAGAAAATTTCCAGAAGATTTGATACATATAGTTGTTTCTCATTTGGGAGAGAAATCTTCTACACCACCAATGACAATAGAGGCATTAATACTACATTATGTAGATACATTAGATTCTATATTGGGAACAACTGAAGATTGTTTATTAATATAAGATTATATAAGAAAAGATACAATTATATTAAAATATTAATAAAGCCTAAACACATCAAAGTAGTTACGAATCCAGAAATTAAGATACCTAATAATATACATAAAAATGATTTTTTAAAATTTAAATTAAATAAATAGGCTATTAATGAACTTGTCCAAGCTCCTGTACCAGGAAGCGGAATCGCAGCAAATAATATGAGTCCAAGTTCTTTATATTTTTCTATTTTGTCAGAACTCTTGTTTCTAGTATGTTCAATTAATTTGATATAAGTGTTATTCAAAATATTATGTTTAAATAAATGTTTTTCCATGTAATTAAAAAATAATAAAAGTATTGGTACTGGTATCATATTTCCAAATATCGCAAAAACATATGTTGTCCATGGGTTCATTTGCATTGATATAGCAAATGGGATAGATCCTCGTAATTCTGTTACAGGAAGCATTGATAAAATGATTATTTTCAACCAATTTGGAGTCAATTGAACGATGTTAAGAAGCATTTCTAACATATTTATCATTATTATTTAAACTTAAATCAATAATATGAAACAAATAATGATAAAATTTGGAGAATTGTTTTTAAAATCAGATCCAGTAAAAAAAAGATTCATCAATAAATTAGTTGATAATATAAAAATCGCAGCAAAAAGTGAAAATATAAAAATCAATATAAACAAGCAAAGAGATAGACTTTTTTGTCAAACAGATCAATTTGAAAAAATGAAAGAAATATTACAAAACCAATTTGGTATATCATATTTTACTATTGTAGAAAAAACAGATGATCCGAAAAAAATAATTAAAAAATTTGAAAAAGAAATAGGTAAAAATCAAAGTTTTGCAATTAGAGCAAAAAGATCATATAAAATAGGAAAATCAAGCAAGGAAATAGAAAACGAATTAGGTTCTGAGATAAAAAGAAAAGTAAATTTAACTAATCCTGATAAAGAAATATTTGTTGATGTATGTAAAGATGGTACATATGTATATTCAAAAAAGATATATGGATCAAAAGGACTTCCGTTCGGATCATCTGGAAAAGTATTAATTTTATTGAGCGGAGGAATGGATTCTGCTGTTGCGACATGGTTTATGATTAAGAGAGGATGTTATCCTATTTTTTTGTATATAAATAATTCTTCAAATGATAATGCAAATGCTGATGGTGCGCTGAAAAATATGGAAATGTTATCAAAATGGTCAAAAGGAAAGAAAATGAAGCTATATATTGTGAATAACAATAAAGCAATATTGAAATTTTCTGAATATAAAAAATTTACTTGTGTTTTGTGTAAGAGAATGATGTATAGAATAGCTGAAAGAATTGGAATAAAAGAAAATGTTGATGGAATTGTTACAGGCGAATCAATAGCGCAAGTAGCTTCTCAGACTCTGCATAATTTATTTGTTTTGAATTCTTCTGTTTCTATTCCAATATATAGACCAGTAATAGGATTTGATAAAAGTGAAATAATATCGATAGCTAAAGAAATTGGTGTATATAAATCTTCAATATCATTATCAAAAAATTGTGGATTTGTTCCAAATAAACCGTCAACTAGATCTAATATAGAAAAAATAGAAGATATTGAAAAAAATATACAAATAAAAAAAATGTTAGATGAAAGTGTAAATAATGTTATTACTATGACGAAATAAAACTTTAAATACTTGAACTGTCATTACTATATTATAGTTAAATTAGGAGACAATAAAATGAGTTTAATATTGAGTATGATAATGAATCCTGTTGTTATGAATATGAATATATGTTTTGATTGTTGGAACAATGTTGCTAATTTTTCAGATGCATCTGCAGGACTTTTTGATAATCTTATTGAATCAATATCAGAGTTCTTTGATAGCGCATTTGATATAGAACTTAGAACTCCATAATTGTTTTAATTTCATCTCTCCCACAAATCATTGCCTTTTCATTGTGAAAAGGCAATGATTATTATAAGAAGTTACTAATCAGCAAAATAATTATATATAATTTTGTTATAAGATCGTTATCTAGTATCAGTGAAAATATTCTATTTTTTTATTATAATGTTTCAGCTTAAGAAATATTTATCATAATTATTCTATACTAGTTTAATTATTATCTGAGTATGAATAATTAATATCTTTTTCCATTATCTTATTTTCTTTAATTTCTTTTTTAATTTTAGAAAGACTTTTTTTAACAGATTTTAATATTCTATTTCTATCAGATATTTTTAAATTTTCTCTTTCTCCTATTTCAATTGTTTGAAAATCATCTTCTATACTATCAAGTTTATCTAATAATTTATCTCTATCTTCATTTGGTTTCATATTTAAAATTTTATATCTAATTTTACACCATTTTTTTCTTGTTCTATATAATCTATTAATAAATATATGAAATCCTCTTATTTTTTTATTTTCTTTTAATTCTTTTTCAATATACTTAAGTCCTTTTCTAATATCATATAATTGACGTGTTCTACTTTTAGATTTTGTTATCTCGCTTTCTTGTTTTTCGAGAGGTCTTAACAATTCTTCTACATCATCTAATTTATAAATGACATTAAAATTTTCTTGTTTTATAGCCATTATTCTATATTTACACCATTTTTTTCTATATTTTTTTACTTCATGACTAAACAATATATTCATATTGTTTATTTGTTATTTTAATATTAAAAAATTGTTTTATAATAATTGCAGTTTATTTTTATTGTTGCAACAGTCTATAGTTTTTAATTTATAATGAAACTAAATATGAATCTATATAATCATTGGAGTTCTATTATTTTACATGAAATTTAAAATACTGATAGTTTTATTAGTAATTATATTTTTTATAATCGTAATAGCAATAAATCCATTATCAAATACTAAAAAGAATAATAGTTATCTAAGAACTTCTGGAATAACAGAAATAAAAGGATTGAATCCATTTAATCCATCTTTCAATGATGTGTATTCAGCATCAATACAAAGAAATATATGGGAACCTTTATACAAATATTCTCCTGATTTTTCAGAAAATCATGAAATAAAAAATTCACCTGACAAAAGGATTATTCCATGGATAGCTAAAGAAATGCCAATATATAATGAAGTTGATAATAAACATGAAGTTATAGTAAAAATTAGACAAGATGTTTATTGGTGGGACAAAAAGAAACTGACAGCAGATGATGTTGTGTTTAGTGGAAATTTGATGTTAAATTTTGGAATACCAGTAAATGATAGATCAAGTTGGCAAATTATAGAAGGAAAATATTATGTAGATAAAATTGAAAAAATAGATAATTTTACTATTAAATACACTTTAAATGAATTAGTCCCAATTTTTCAGATCGGTCCATTAATGAGTATGATATTTCCGAAACATCAGTGGAAACCAATTGTTGATAAATCAATAAAAAAATTTAATGAACATGAAGAAACTGATATAAACAAACGTAATTTAATAGCAAACGAAATTTGGTCTGTTGACGTAGGAAAAGATTTGAAGTTAAATGAAATAATTGGTTCAGGACCATTCAAGCCAGTTAATTGGAAACAAGGCGAATATATGCGTATGGATTCTAATCATGATTATTGGGCAAAAGGTAGAATAATTAAAATATATGGAAAAGAGTATGAAATTGGACCGTATATAGACGGAATATTAAGAATGGTTTATAAATCAAGCGATACTATTAATTTGGTAATGAAAAATGGTGATATAGATATAACAAGTATACAACCATCAGATATTTCATATTTTCAAAAAAATAATAATATGGAAATCAAAACTTGTACTAGAAATAGTCTTTTTTTTATTGGTTTTAATCTAAGAAAAAAACCAATGAGTTATCTTTGTTTTAGACAATCTGTGTCTTATCTTTATAATAAAGAATTACTAAATGATCGAGTATTTCATGGGAGACTTTCACCAATATATTCTGTTGTTCCATATGTGAATGAATATTGGCATAATCCAAATCTACAAACTTATGGAAAAGGAATGAACACAATAGAAAGACAATATAAAGCATTCAACATATTAAAAGAATGTGGATTTGATTGGAAAACAGAACCGAGATTCGAGATTGAAAATGAAAAACCTATTAAACTTATATCAAAAGGAATTGATATAATTATGCCAGATGGAAATTCATGTCCAGAATTGAAGATATTTGGTAGTCCAGCAAGTGAAGTTCCAGATTCTGCGCAAGCTAATATAATGTTGCAAGAATGGATGAATGATATTGGGATACCTGCAAAATTTATTCCAATAGATTTTGGAACAGCTACAGATTTCATATATCCAAGTGATCTAAGTGAACCTAATTTTGATATAAATACAGTTGTAGGATGGAGTTTGGGTCCTGATCCAATGTATTTAAAAGATCTTTGGCATTCTTCACACAGGCCAGAGATGATCAGTGGTGGATTGAATGCAGAAGGATATATAAACTTTGAATATGATAAATTATCGGAACAATCGATTAGAGAAATGGATCCAAAAAAAAGAAGAAAAATAGTATTTAAATTACAAGAAATCATATCAAAAGAAATACCGATATTTCCTACAACAACTGTTACAAATATACAGGTATACAGAAAAGACAGATTCGAAGATTGGTTTAGTATGCCAACATATGGAATCGGCGGAGCCGAAAATCAATATTCATACATGATATTAAAACCAAAACAGTAAACGTGATACATGTGGGATTTACTAAATATATTACAAGAAGAATATTAGAAGGAATTATATCATTGTTCGTAGTTATAACAATAATATTTTTTTTATTTAGAGTTATGCCTGGTGATCCAGTATCAATGATATTAGATCCAAAAATGACACCAGAAATGAAGGAAATGATCAGGAATTCTTATGGTCTAAATGAACCTATTTTTGTTCAGTATGGAATATATTTAAAAAATATTATAACGTTAAATATGGGGAATTCTTTTCATTATTCTAAACCAGTTTTTGAAATTATAATGGAAAAATTACCAAATACATTGTTATTATTTACTTCAGCTTCTATTTTAGCATCTGTTCTTGGTATCTTTCTTGGAAGAATAATTGCTTGGAAAAGAAACTCTAATACAGAATATATATTGAGTGTAGTAGGTTTATTTTTTTATAATATGCCTCTTTTTTGGTTAGGATTGATTTTGATATATATATTTAGTTTTAGTCTAGGATTATTTCCAATTGGTGGGATGATAGATTATCAGTTATGGAGCTTCAATCCAAGTATAATTGAAAAAATATTAGATATATTACATCATCTATTTTTACCTCTTATTACATTGACAGTATCTAGTTTTTGCGGGATGATGTTTCTTATGAGAACTAGTATGGTAGAAACTTTGAAAGAAGATTATGTGATAGCTGCAAAAGCAAGAGGATTACCAGATAAAGTAATAAGAAATAAATATGCTGCAAGAAATGCTGAATTGCCTGTCATAACTGCGCTAATATTGGGTATATCTGGTTCGATAGGAGGCGGTGTTTTAACAGAGACCGTATTTTCATGGCCTGGAATAGGTTATGAATTATTCAGATCAACAATGGAGAGAGATTATCCTTTAGCGCAAGGATGTTTTTTTATGTTATCTTTGATAACAATAGTCTCAGTAATTGTTATAGATGTTGTATATTCATATTTAGATCCGAGGATATCATATGATTAAAGATTATATAAATGAAATTAAAGAAATATTCAATGAAAATTGGCCTAGATTTAGATCAAATAAAATAGGAATGATTGGATTAGTAATACTAATCATATTTCTTTTTTTTGCAATGTTTGGTCCAATATACGTAAAAATAATGGGTCCTGAATATCTACCAGTTAATGGAATGGATTTGTCTCTTGAAATAAATCCTAATACAAATTCTTATGCGTGGCCACCATCACTAAAACATATAATGGGAACAGACGCAAAAGGTTCTGATATTTTTTCACAATTTTTAAATGGATCAAAGCTCGGATTCATAATTGGAATTTCTATTGCGATTGGAGCAACTGTATTAGGAACCACATTCGGACTGATTTCCGGATATTGGGGAGGGACATTGATAGATTCTTGTATAATGAGAATAGTTGATATCATGATATGCATTCCATTTTTACCATTATTGATAATAATATCAGCTGTTTCAGGATCAATGAATCTGATAACATTTATAATAATAATGATAATGTTTTCGTGGACAGGGGTATGTAGAGTAGTGAGGTCTCAAACATTATCTCTAAGAACTAGATTATATATAGACTCTGCAAAGGCAACTGGTGCTTCAAATTGCAGAATTTTATTTAAACATATAGCTCCGAATGTTATTCCATTAAGTTTCTATGAGATGACCATGATCGTTGGTGCAGCAATATTAACAGAGGCTGGTTTATCTTTTCTTGGTTTTGGAGATCCTACACAAATGAGTTGGGGTATGATGATAAATTATTGCAGAGCGCAATCTCATGTTTTCAAATCATTGTGGTGGATATTACCTTCTGGACTAGGAATAACTTTTTTATCCATGGCATTTTATTTAATAGGACGATCATTTGATGAAATTGTGAATCCAAGGTTGAGAAAAAGAAAATGAACGCACTAGAAATAAATAATTTGATAATGTATTATGAGCTTTTTGGTGGAAATAAACTAATGGCTATAAATAATATATCATTTTCTGTTGAAGAAAGTAAGACAACAGGAATAGTTGGCGAATCTGGATGTGGAAAGTCATCTATAGCGTCAACTATTTTGAAAATACTTCCTGATAATGCAAAAATAATAAATGGAAATATATATTTTAAATATGGAGAAATAATTAAAAGATCAGGAAAAGTTGATCTTTTGACATTAGATAAAAAAACAATGCAAGATATCAGATGGAAAGGAATTTCTATGATATTTCAAGGAGCTATGAATGTTTTGAATCCTGTTTATAGGGTCGGGGATCAAATAATAGAAATAATGCGATATAAAGATAATATATCTAAAGAGGAAGCGAATGAAAAACTAGAAGATCTTTGTAGAATAGTGAATATTGATTCAAGTAGAATGAAAGATTATCCGCATCAATTTTCTGGTGGAATGAAACAAAAAGCAATAATAGCAATGGCGCTTTCAACAAATCCAAAATTGATTATAGCAGATGAACCAACAACAGCATTGGATCTAATAAGTCAATACAACATTTTAGAGCAAATAAAAAAAATACAAAAAAAATTAAATATGTCTATGATATTCATTTCGCATAATTTGTTTACTGTATCTAATATAAGTGATCAAGTTGTTGTGATGTATGCTGGTAAAATAATGGAATCGTGCGAAAAGAAAAAATTATTTGAAAATTCATTGCATCCATATTCTATAGCATTAATAAAATCTTGTTTGAGTATCAATGATAAAAAAAATAAATTATATGGAATACCAGGAGAACCGCCAAATCTTGTATTTCCATCAAGTGGTTGTGCATTTTATCCTAGATGTCCTTATGCTAAAGAAATATGCAAGAAAATTGAACCAGAATATAAGGAAATAGAAAAAAAACATTTTGTTGCATGTTGGAGATATATATGAAAGAATTATTACAAGTTGATAATATTAAAAAATCTTTTGAGATAAAAAAACGATTATTTAAATCTGCAATAGAAATATGCGTAATTGATGGAGTATCATTTAAAATTAGTAAAAAGCAAATATTTGGATTAATAGGAGAAAGTGGTTGCGGTAAAACGACGATAGGAAGACTTGTTACAAAACTCATTGAACCAAGTTCAGGAAAAATGTTTTTCAATAATAAAAATATTTCAGAAATGAATAAAAATGAGACAAAAGAATTCAGAAAAAAAATTGGGATGATATTTCAAGATCCATATGAATCTCTTAATCCAAGATTCACTATAATTAATTCTGTAAAAGAACCATTGGATATTGATGGACGAATGACAAAGCAAGAAAAATTTGATTGTGTTAAAAATATATTTAAAAAAATTGGTTTAGATACAACAGAATATTTTTTAAACAAATATCCACATGAACTTTCTGGAGGGCAGAGACAAAGAATATCTATAGCTAGATCTTTAATTATGAAACCAAAATTGATTATAGCCGATGAACCATGTTCTATGTTGGATGTGTCAATAAGATCTGATATAATGAATATAATACTAAAATTTAAACAAGAACTTGAAATGAGTGCAATATATATAACTCATGATTTATCAGAAGCTAAATACATAACAGATTTTGTAGCTGTGATGTATCTTGGTAAAATAGTGGAGACAGGACAAACTCAAGATATAATTGATGATCCTTATCATCCGTACACAAAAATGCTAATATCAGCTATTCCTGATATTATATCAAAATTTAAGATTAATATATCCGAAAAAATACCAGATCCAATGAATATTCCGCATGGTTGTGCATTTCATCCTAGATGTCCTTATGCTAAAGAAATATGTAAAAGAATTGAACCAGAAAATGTAAATGTTGGAGAAGGCCATCTTGTAAAATGTCATTTATTTTAATATTTTCATAAATTATCTATTTTTTAAAATGTTATGATATCAATCTTTAATAAAACATTATCAATTTAATGTATATGAATTTAGAAAAGGGGTATTATAGATATCCAACGATATATAAAAACAAAATAGCATTTATATCAGAAGATGATTTATGGATTCTTGATTTAAATGAAAAAACTACAAAAAGACTTACAGCAAACATAGGAGAGGTTAAACATCCATTTTTTTCTCCTGATGGCGAATGGATAGCTTTTACAGGATATGAAGAAGGAATGCCAGAAATTCATATAATACGATCATCTGGTGGTCAATCAAAACAACTGACTTATCTTGGATGTAATAGTAATGTTGTTGGTTGGAATAATCAAAAAATCATATTTGTTAGCGATTACGAACAAGCGTTCGAACAATCTTTTTGGTTATATTCTATTGATAAAGAAGATAAAAAAATAGACAAATTTAATTTTGGACCAGCATATAGTGTTTCTTTTGGTGAAAATGGAATTGTTATTGGTAGAAATACGTATGATCTACCTAATTGGAAACGATATAGAGGAGGGAGACTTGGCGATATATGGATAGACGAATATGGAAAAAATGAATTCAAAAAACTGATAAATATAAATGGAAATTTAATAAATCCGATGTGGATACAAAATAGAATATATTTTATATCAGATCATGAAAATATTGGAAATATATATTCGTGCACAACCAATGGACAAGATCTAAAAAAATGCACAAATCACAAAAAGTTTTATGTTAGAAATGCAACAACAGACAATGATAGAATAGTTTATCGAAATGGATTAGATATTTTTGTGTTTGATACAAAAACAAATACAGAGTTCAAAGTTGAAATAAAACATCAAGGACAACGTACTCAGTGCAATCGTAAATTTGTTAATGCTAACGAGTATTTAGAAGATTATGATATTTGCAATGATGGAAGTTCTATTGCAATAGTAAGTCGTGGAAAATCATTTACAATGGGAAACTGGGAGAAATATGTTATTCAACAAGGATTTAAACATAGTGTTAGATATCGTTTAACACGATGGTTAAATGATGGAAAACGTGTTGTTCTTGTTAGCGACGAAAGTAATGAAGATCAAATTGAAATTCATTATGTTAATGGTATTGATAAACCAAAAAAATTTATGAATATGGATATTGGAAGAGTTTATGAAATTAAAGTTTCTCCAAAAACTGATGAAATAGTTATATCAAATCATAGAAATGAACTTTTTTTAATAGATCTAA
>DAOWOJ010000059.1 GCA_030642125.1 Candidatus Aenigmatarchaeota archaeon
ATTTAATTTTTTATATATATTCATGTTAGATAAATTGAATAAAAAATATCCTTGGATAAAAGACAATTTATTAAAAAAATTTACAAAAACAAATATAAAACCAAATACGATTTCATTAGTAGGATTGATTGCTTCAATAATTTCAGGTTTTTTATTTTATTTAGATTTTATGTTCATTGGTAGAATTTTTGTATTTTTAAATGGATTTTTAGATATTTTGGATGGAGAAGTTGCTAAAAAAAGAGGCAAGACCATTTTAGGTGATTTTTTGGATCACACATTTGATAGGCTTTCTGATACGTTTATGCTTATTGGAATTTCATTAAATCCAAATTTTCCAACTGAAATTGGTCTATTTTCTTTAATATCAGTTTTATTGGTTTCTTATATTGGAACACAATCACAAGCGCTTACTAGTAAAAGGGCATACGCTGGAATATTGGGTAGATCTGATAGACTTTTAATAATTGGGTTTTGTTGTCTAATAAATCCTTTATATAATATGTGTATATATTATGGAGTTTTGGTAATTTTGATTTTGTCTGTTGTGACATTCATTCAGAGATCAATTAGTTTATACAAAGAACTAAAATAATATTAAGGAAGTATCATTTTTGCAATAACGCAATTTCATTTATCATGTAAATGCCGCTATCTTTATCCCATTTTTTCTCTGCTTTTATAATTTTGATTTTCTTTTTAAAAATTGGCCCGTCCAAAACAAATGTATCATAAGATCCTGAATCTCCGCATACGTCGTCATATTTTTCATTTAATTCTATTAAATCATCAATGCATTTAGAATCTATTTTTCTACCAAGCCAACTTTCATCAAGACCATCAGCAGATACAGACGTTATTATAATATCAAAACCTGAGTTAACCATATCTGTCAACAATTTCGATTGATTTGCTTTCCATAATGGAGAAAAAGAAATTAAATTAAACTCTTTTGCGATATCATCTATCTTATTTTTTTGATATTCTGATATAATAGCGCCAGAAACTATACAATCGATGTCATCATGAATTTTTTCTATTTGATTTTTTAAATCAATTACTTCTTTATTTCTTTCACCTTTAGTTCTTTTAATTATAATTGGTATACCAATAGCTTTTGACTGAGATTCAACAAATTTTATATTTGGTGTGTGATACATATAACTATCAGGATTTTCAGATATCATTGATATTAAATATTTAACATCGAATTTTTTCATAGCGCAAAATAAGCTATAACAACTATCTTTGCCACCAGAAAACAAAACAGCGCTTTTCATATTTATGATTATACTATTAAATTTTAATATGAAAAGAATTTTTGTTATGATAAAACCAGATGGAGTGCAAAGAAAATTAGTTGGTGAAATTATAAAGAGATTTGAAAATGCTTATTTAAAACTAGAAAAAATAGAAATGTTAACATTGAATGAAAAAAAAATAGAAGAACTCTATTCTGGATTAGAAAATAGAAAGTATGATATAGAAATTAATGGTAAAAAACAAATTTTAGATGGAAAAAAAGTTCAGAGTTGGTTAAAATATTATATATCCAAAGGTCCAATTGTAGCAATGGTCTGGAGTGGCGAAAATTCTGTTGAGATTGTGAGAAAAACAATTGGCCATAAAAATCCTGTATTAGCAAAAAAAGGAACAATAAGAGGCGATTTTGGGAAAGATGATGAAAATAAATCTTCTGCAGAAAATAGAGCATGCAGAAATATTGTTCATGCTTCAGAAACAGAAGAAGATGCAGAAAAAGAAATAAAAACTATTTTTGGTTGATATAGTTTTAAAAAAAAAATAAGGTGAATTATTTGAAAAAAAATGCTCGTTCTTTAATAATTGCTGTTTTAGGACATGTAGATCATGGAAAAACAACATTAGTAGATAAAATTAGGGGTACGTATGTTGCATCAAGAGAATCTGGTGGAATAACTCAGATGCTTGGATGTACAATGATACCTATGTCTTCTGTAGAAAATATTTGCGGAGATCTTATAAAAAAAATAGATGTCAAAACAGAGATACCAGGATTTTTATGGATTGATTGTCCTGGACATTCTGCATTTGCTTCAATGAGAAAAAGAGGTGGATCAATAGCTGATCTGGCGATTTTAGTTGTAGATATAAACGAAGGATTCAAACCTCAAACTGATGAATCTATTAAATTTTTAAGAAAATTTAAGACTCCATTCATTGTAGCAGCTACAAAAATAGATAGGATTCATGGATGGGTAAATCAAGAAAAAAACTTTTTGGAGTCACTAATAAATCAATCAGATTTTGTAAAAAAAGAGTTTGAAAATAAAATATATGGTTTAGTATCTCAATTAATTGAAAGAGATTTCTGTTCGGATAGATATGATAAAATAAAGGATTTCAAAAAAGATATAGCCATTGTTCCATGTTCTGGTGTAACTGGTGAAGGAATACAAGATTTATTAATGGTATTAATAGGACTTGCTCAACAATTTTTGAAGCCAGAGTTTAATAAACTCGGATTTGGAAAAGGAATAATATTAGAAGTAAAAGAAATTAAAGGACTAGGAAAAGTATTGGATATAATTTTATATGATGGAACAATTAAGATTGGAGATTATTTGATTATAGGAAATAAAGATATGACAGTTACTAAAATAAAATCAATGTTAGTACCAACTTCTATGAAAGAAATGGCGACAGAAAAGAAATTTAAATCTGTTAAAGAAATATGCGCTGCTGCTGCTGTAAGAGTATCAGCTCCAAATTTAGATGGAGCTGTGTCAGGATTGCATATTTTAACAACAAAAGATAATGTTGAAAAAGCAAAGATTGAATTAAAATCTGAAATAAGTATAACAAAAATACATAAAAATATCGAAGGAGTTGCGCTTAAGAGCGATTCAATAGGAGGTATAGAAGCTTTGATAAAGATGGCAAAGGAAAATGAAATTTCTATAAGAAGCGTAGATATTAAGCATATAACTAGAAATGATATTGTCAAAATGAAAATGGTAAAAAACAAATATAATAGATCAATATTATCGTTTAATTTAAACGTTAGTAGTGATATAGAAGAATTTGCAAAAGAATGTGATGTGAAGATATTTTATTCAAATGTTATATACAAATTATTCGATGATTATAAAAAATGGAAAGAAATAGAAATAGAAAAACAAAGAAAAATTAAATTGGCAAAATTGGTTTGGCCAGCAAAAATTAAATTTCTTCCAAATTGCACTTTTAGAAAAAATGATCCAGCTATAATAGGTATAGAAATAATATCAGGAAAAATTAAAACAAAAGTTTCTATAATGAAAACAGATGGGAAGATGATAGGTAACATTAAAAAAATACAAAAAGAAGGAAAGAGCATAGAAAAGGCTGAAATAGGAGATAAAGTTGCAATTAGCATTGCGAATACCATTGTCGGTAAACACATAAATGAATCAGATATATTCTATGTTTATGTCCCAAAACATGATTTAAATTGTATTTTAGAAGAGTTTAAAGAAGATTTATCTGAAGAGGATATACAAACAATAAAAGAATTTAAGAATATTAAATATCCGATGTTTTAAAAACTGTTATTATCATTTTTCGTGAATTTTTATAAAAACATTAAATTTATTCAAAATAAATAAAAAACTATAAATACAAATGTATACTAATCTATTGTAGTAAAATATATAAGTGATAAAATAAGTTTAATGTTTTTATTTTTTAAAACAGGAATTTATATGTATTTAATCTTTATTATGTTTAATTTTATGTCAATTTTTTATGTTGATATGATGAGCCAATACGCAGAAACTATGACTAATATGCAAGATATTTCAGTTGATTTAGATGAATCAGATAAAGACATTCCAGTGAATTTAGATGAAACATTGTCAGAACTTTATAAATACACCGATTATATGATGTACTTCTTATTTACTAAAAATATTATAAACG
>DAOWOJ010000068.1 GCA_030642125.1 Candidatus Aenigmatarchaeota archaeon
ATATAATCGGGAATATAAACAAAAATTGAATTATGATTTATTATATGTAGGTAGAATTGAACGAGATAAAGGAGTGTACGAAATATTTGAAGCTATTCGTTATCTGGTTAATAAAGGGATGCAAAATTTTAAGATGCATATGGTCGGAGACGGTGTTGACGCTAGTTTACTAAAGTTAATGACAGAAAAGTCTTATTTATCAAAATTTATTATATTTCATGGAACAATTACAGATAAAGAGCGTCTTAGCTCATTTTATAAAAAAGCAGACCTTTTTATTTTTCCTTCTCATCATGAAGGGTTTCCACGAGTTTTGTATGAAGCAATGATATTTGGAGTACCTATTATTACAACTTTTGTGGGTAGCATTTCTTATCTGATGAAAGATGGCTATAATAGTTTCAGAATAGAACCAAAAGATGCGAAAGGACTTTCTTTAAAAATGTTTAGTTTTTTGACTGATTATAAAAAACACTCTTTTATTGCAGAAAATGCAACGAAAACAATTGTTAATTATCTCTCTGACAAGAAAGATAAGCACGCAATTAAATTAATTAGATATATAAATAAAATTTAATATGACTATGTTTAAATATATATGGAATGGAAAATTTTGTGGAATTCTAGGGGCTATTATAATTGCAATGGGCTCTGCGTATATGAAAATAAAAGATGCTATAACAACCGTAATTGTAAAAAATAATTTATATAAAACAGGAAAGAATGTACGTATTCTTGGTAGTGTAGTTTATCGATATCCTAATAATATTAAATTAGGAAATAACGTGATAATTGCCAGGAATGTAACATTAATGTCTGAAAATAAAGAGGGTGAATTATTTATTGATGACAATGTTGTTATAACAATTAATTCAAAAATTGATTTTTCAGGTGGTTTAAAAATTGGAAAAAATACACTAATTTCTAATAATTCAGTAATTGAAACTCATGACCATGGTTTGAATCCACATTCTCAACCAATATTTAAAGATTTAGATATTGGAGAAAATGTATGGATTGGAATGCACTCAGTAATTCTATCAGATGTGAGAAAAATTGGGGCTAATTCAATAATTGCTGCAGGTTCTGTTGTAACTAAAAAAGTACCTGCAAATTGTATAGTTGGAGGAGTGCCTGCAAAAATAATAAAGAAAAGATAACCTATAAAGAGATATAGAAAGATTTTATTATGAGTAACGTTACTGTAAGTGTTATTATTCCATTTTATGATCATGTTGATTGGTTAATTGAAGCAGTAGATAGTGTATTTGCTCAAACTTTTACCGATTTTGAAGTTATTGTAATTAATGATGGTTCTACTGAAGATATTTCTGTTTTTCTTGAGAAATATGAACATAAAATAATTTATAAATGGAAAGAAAATGGAGGACCCGGCTCAGCAAGAAATTTTGGAATAGAATTAGCAAAAGGAAAATATATTGCTTTTTTAGATTCTGATGATTTGTGGTTTGAAGAAAAGATAGCGATACAGGTTGACTTTATGGAAAAAAATGATTATATGTGGTCGCACACAAAATTTGAACATTTTTGGGAAAATTCAGCGAAGAGAAATGTAATAAATAATAAATATGCTTGTGAAATTGTTTTTATAAAATCTTTAGTTTCTCTAAAGTTAGCAACGCCTTCATTAATGGTAAAAAAAGATGTTTTTAACGAAGATTCAACATTACGTTTTTCGGAAGATATGAGATATGGACAAGATTCTTTTTTATATATAAAAATTGCATATCAGTTTCCATTGGGATTAGTTGAAGAAGTATTAACTTCTGTTCGAATGAGGGGCTCAAATGCTGCTTTTAAGGCAAGAATTAGATTACAGGTGAGAAGTAATATTTGGGATTATCTAAGGATGAATAATAAAGAATTTTTTGGAAAGAGAAAGGTAAATTGGTTGATAAGATTTATTTATAAAATTTATAAATATAGTAACTATATAGTTGATATTTTTGGCAATAAGTTACCTAATAGTGTTAAATTAATTGAATTATTATCAAAATTTTTTTGCATTTTACCATATACAATAGAGAAAATATATTATGTACTTTTTTTAAGAAATATTAAAGAATTTAAAAAAGATTGAAATGTTTAAAAACAAAACACTATTAATAACCGGAGGTACAGGGTCCTTTGGTAATGCTGTATTAAACCGTTTTTTAGATACAGATATAAAAGAAATAAGAATTTTTTCTCGTGACGAGAAAAAACAAGACGACATGCGTCATCGATTAAATAATTCTAAAATTAAATTTTATATTGGGAATGTTAGAGATAAAAGGTCTGTAGATAATGCTATGCGAGGTGTAGATTATGTTTTCCATGCTGCTGCTTTGAAACAAGTACCTTCATGTGAATTTTTCCCTATGGAAGCGGTTAGAACCAATGTGATGGGCACTGAGAATGTTTTAGATTCAGCATTAAAAAATACTGTAAAAAGGGTTGTTATATTAAGTACAGATAAGGCTTGTTACCCTATTAATGCAATGGGGATATCTAAAGCAATGATGGAGAAAGTAATGATCGCAAAATCTCGAGATATTGGTAAAATTTCAGACACTGTATTTTGTGGAACCAGATATGGAAATGTAATGGCTTCACGAGGTTCAGTTATTCCTCTTTTTGTTGATTTAATGAAACAAGGGAAAGATATTACAGTAACAGATCCCTATATGACTCGTTTTATGATGACATTGGAAGATGCTGTTGATTTGGTATTATACGCTTTTGAACATGGGGGGAATGGAGATATTTTTGTACAAAAAGCACCTGCATCAACAATTGGTGATTTGGCTCAAGCTCTAAAAGAATTGTATAAATCAAATTCTAAAATAAAAGTTATAGGAACTCGTCATGGAGAAAAGTTATATGAGACTTTAGTTAATAGAGAAGAAATGGCTAAAGCAATAGATATGGGAGATTACTATCGTATTCCAGCAGATAATAGAGATTTGAATTATGCCAAATATTTTTCAGAAGGAAAGAAAGATGTTTCAAAAATAGAAGATTATCATTCACATAATACACACAGATTAGATGTAGAAGGAGTAAAACAGTTATTGTTAAAATTACCAATGATTAAAAAGGGATTAGCATAATGAAAGTAGGTATAACCGGACAAGCAGGTTTTATTGGTACACATATGTATAATTTTTTCGGATTGCAAGAAGAAATAGAAAGGGTACCTTTTAAAGATGAATATTTTGAAAAGGAGTTTGAATTAAGACGCTTTGTGAGAAGTTGTGATATAATTGTGCATTTAGCAGCAATGAATCGTAATGAAAATTCTCAGGTTATTTATGATACAAATATTGAATTAGTTGAGAAACTAATTGATGTGATGAAAGTTGAGAAAGTGAAACCTCATGTTTTATTTTCTTCTTCGATTCAGGAAAATTCTGGTAACTTGTATGGTA
Source organism: Candidatus Aenigmatarchaeota archaeon (assembly GCA_030642125.1). GTDB lineage: Archaea > Aenigmatarchaeota > Aenigmatarchaeia > DAOWOJ01 > DAOWOJ01 > DAOWOJ01. Next base: position 3,432 of record DAOWOJ010000068.1, read on the forward strand.
AATCAAAATACGATGGAAGAAAAAAGTTAGAAGAATGGGCAAATAAGGTTGGAGCAAAATTTACAGCTTTAGTTATTCCTAATGTATTTGGTCCTTTTGGAAAACCAAATTATAATTCTGTTGTTGCA
>DAOWOJ010000013.1 GCA_030642125.1 Candidatus Aenigmatarchaeota archaeon
ATCTAAAGTAGATGTTACAATAGGAAATCCAATAAGATCAATGTTAGTAGAAAGTTCTCCAAATTTAGAAAATGCGATAAAAAATGCAAATAATACAGTAGTAGAAATTAAAATAGATGGATTTCGTGCACAAATTCACAAACACAATAATTCTATTGAAATTTTTAGCAGAAGATTAGAAAACGTAACAAAACAATTTCCATATTTGGTAGAAATTGCAAAAAAAAATATAATTGCAAAAAATTGTATAATAGATGGAGAAATATTAGCAATAGATAAAAAAACAAATAAACCGCTACCATTCCAAATACTATCTAAACGAATTCATAGAAAATATGCGATAGACAAAATGGCTAAAAAGATTCCTGTGGAAATGTGCATTTTTGATATATTATACCTAGAAAATAAAAATTTAATGAATGAACCACTAAAACAAAGATGGAAAAATTTAAATAAGACAATTAATCCTATTAAAAATAAATTCACACTGATTGATAGAATAATTACAAAAGATATTAAAGAAGCTGAAAAGTTCTATCATATGTGTTTAAATTCAGGACAAGAAGGAGTAATAATAAAGAATTTAGATTCAATATATAAACCTGGTAAAAGAGTTGGTTACTGGTATAAAGTAAAACCAATAATGGAAACTCTTGATCTTGTTATAACAAAAGCTTGCTGGGGCGAAGGAAAGAGAGCTAACTGGTTAAGTTCTTTGACTTTATCAGCAAGAAATTATGAAACAGGAGAATTCTTAGAAACAGGAAAAATTGGAACCGGACTAAACGAAAACCAATTAAAAGATGTTACAAAGAAATTGAAAAATTTGATAATAGAACAAAGTGGAAAGACTCTTAAAGTTATACCAAAGATTGTTGTCGAAATTGGATATGAAGAAATTCAAAGAAGTCCAAAATACCAAACAGGATTTGCTCTAAGATTCCCAAGATTAATAAGATTTAGAGAAGATAGAAGACCAGAAGGAATAGATACACCAAAAAGAATAGAAAAATTATTCAAAATGCAAAGAAAAGCTAGAACAGTGATAAATATGAATAAAATGTCGAACAACCAATAGAAAATTATTTATATTAGTTAGAACAAAAAGAAAAGCTAGAACAGTGATAAATATGAATAAAAAAATTGAAAGCATTAAAAACATAACAAAAGGAAAATATGGGAATTTGATATCATTTGTTCTTTCATTTTTAATAGCATTTTCTTTTTATCAAATTATAGGAATTGCTCTAGATACTGACGTTCCTATAGTAGCAGTTAAAAGCAATTCAATGAAACCAACATTTTACAAAGGTGATATGTTAATAATTAGAGGTTCAGATAACTTAAATATAGGAGATATAATAGTATATTCATCAAAATTACACAGCAACCATATAGTTCATAGAATTATAATGAAAAATCAAGATGGAATGATAACTAAGGGAGACTATAATCACAAGCAAGACCCATGGATAGTTAAAAATGAAAATGTAAAAGGCAAAGTATTGTTTTCAATACCATTGCTAGGTTGGCCGAAAGTTGCACTTTCTGATGCAATAAAATTTATTAAAAAAATTTAAGGAGATGAAATAATGGAATTTTGTAGTTGTGGAGGATTAATGATATCAAAAAAGGATGAAAAGAATGTTTTAATCTGTAGAATTTGTGGAAAGATTAAAAAAATTAACAATGATAATGGAAATAATCCTTATAAATTAGTAGAAAAAGTTGAAAAAACTGAAGATATAATATTGGTCGATAAAAAAGATGAATTATTACCAAAAACGAAAATAATTTGCGCAGAATGCAATAATAAAGAAGCAGTTTGGTGGATTCAACAAACAAGAAGTTCTGATGAATCTCCTACAACATTTTTCAGATGCACAAAATGTCAGCATACATGGAGAAGTTATGATTGATTTATAATTTTATTTATTTTTTTTTTCAATCTAATTACAACCAATTTTTCATCGATTCTGGCATTTACTCTATGCATAATAGGTCCCATCAATTTTTTAAATGCCCTTTTTTCATCGTTTCCAATAATATCAGTTCTTTTTATAGCTTCTTCATCTATTATTTTATCAAGTTCTTCTAAAGATATTTTTTTAAAATCTTTTAATAAATCTTTCAAATTTTTACCGAATGACATAGATTTCAAAATTTCTTTTGTTTTTGATTTTGGAAACTCATTGTTTCCAATTTTCTTAAAAAATTCTTTGAATTCTAGAATACTTATATTTTCTATTTTCAATTTTTCTCTTTCCAATTCCTTTAATGTACCAGTAAAACAATTAGCAACAAATGTTGGATCAATTTTTAATTCATTGACTATACTTTCAAATAACATTGCATATTTACTATTACATATGTTTCTTGCCAGCTGATTCGATAACCCAAACTTATCTATGAATTTTTTTTGTTTATCATATATTGTAACAGGCAATTCGATTTGTTTTATCATTCGTTTAGTAACTCTTATAGGTTTAACATCTGTTTCAATATATATTCTAGATCCACCAGACATTGGTCTAATATAAGATGTAGTATTATCATCACATGCTTTTCTGACTTCGCTGTTTATTTTCTTTCCTGTATTAATTATTTTAAATTGCCTAGTAATCTCATTTTCTATGATATTTGGTATTGATCTAAGATCTTGCACTCCTTTTATTTCTATTTTTTCACCACATTTTATTGAAAGATTAAGATCTTGTCTTATACTTCCTATCCCAGATTTTACTTTTGTTGATTTTAGTATTGCACCAATATACTCAGCTACTTCTTTTGCCTGAACAGGATCACGAATATCTGGCCCAGTTACTATTTCGATCAATGGGATACCTAATCTGTCTAGTCTATATACAACATATTCATTCGTTTCATTTATCTTTCTAGCCGCATCTTCTTCTAAACAAACTGAAATAATATTAATTTTTTTTCCTCTATTTTTGATATATCCATTCATTGCAATCAAAGCACTGCGCTGAAATCCTGTTGTATTTGAACCATCTAAAACCTGTTTTCTCATTATTTGAATTTCATCAACTATATCGCAATTAAATAATAAAGATATCTTCAAACCAATATCAAGCGCTTCTTGATTTATCTGATGTGGAGGTTCCTCATCTAACTCAACAAGACAATTTGTATCAAAATAAGACTCATAAACATAATATTTCCTTTTTTTTCTCTCAAAATCAGCTACAATATCGAATTCCATTATTTCGCTTTTAACAGGTCTCAATTTTCTATTAATTTTTATATCAGGTTTATCAGATCTTAATACAGATGCACAATTACAAAATAATTTATGTGTATCTAATTGTCTATGCACTTCTAATCCAATTTTCAATCCCAAATTTTTATAATCTATCATACAACATTCCATCTCAATACAATTCAATACAAAAATGTTCTCATATTCACATGATCAATAAACTCATTAGCATAGTTTTTCATCATATTATTTTTAATTTCATCTAAATCAGAAAATTGAGCTAATATCCATTTTAATTTCACGTAAGCAACCTCAGAGAGTATATTTTTACATGATATAACTCCGATATCACATAAATATCTACCAGTAGAATAAACATTCATATTGACAGTACCATATATAGTCTGACTTGTCATAATTACGACACATCCAATTTTAATAAGTTCTTTTAATTTTTTAAAAGCATTTTTTGGCAAATGACCAAGCCCTGTTCCTTCTATTATCAATCCTCTATATTTTTCATGTATATAATATTTCAAAATATCAAAATCAAAATCAGGACTTACTTTTATCAAACCAACTTTTTTTTCAAAACCATTAATTAATTTAAGTTTTTTATTATAGTTTCTTATATTATAACTTTTATCTAAAAATTCTATTTTATTATTTAACCAAACCTTTGCACATGGCAATGAATTTATTGGTCTGAATGCATTTCTACTACTTGAATGCATTTTTCTTGTTCTGCATCCAGAATTTATTAAACAAAAATCATCATTTATTGTTCCATGCATACAAATACCAACATCTCCAAAATTCGTGTTAGCAATAAAATTTGCGGCGCAAATCAAATTCATTCCTGCATCACAACTACCTCTATCAACAGATCTCTGTGCACCAACTAATAAAACAGGTATAGGAAGATCTCTAAGCATAAAACTCAGTGCAGCAGCCGTATAATGCATTGTATCTGTACCATGCATTATTATTATACCATCTACTCCATTTTTAATTTCTTTTGATATCTGATTTGATATCAATTTCCAATGTTCAGATGTCATGTTTTCAGAAAATACATCAAACAATTTTTTATAACTAAAATTCGCAATACAATGTAACTCAGGAATATTTTCTAGAATATCTTCTGGCGACAAACTAGGAGATACAGCTCCAGTTCTATAATCTATTCTAGACGCTATAGTACCTCCACAACCAAGTATAGAAATATTACATCCAGAAATTTTTTGTATTTTTTTTATATTATTTTGTTTTTTTAAATTATGACCTGTTCTTATTTTCTCTATTTTAATATTATTAAGAAGTTCTAACCCAAAATTATATCCATTATTTAATTTTAATATAACACAAGAACTACTATTCAACTTTGTATGCGGCATCAAAATTCCACGATAAACTCTATTTTCTGTAGTTATTTTTATTTCATCGCCAATGCATATTTCATGTTCACTCAAAACTTTTTTTATTTTTTTTGAATAATTCTCTAACATGATATCAAAGCATCCTTTTTATTCCAATTTACTCCACATAAAACAACTTTACTAGATTCAGATTCATTTAGAACTCGAAAACCAATTTCATCTGAAAAATTTCTTATATCACTCATTTGTGGAACGTTATTTCTTTCTAATTTACTTCTAGACATACCTAAAAATGAATAAGCTTTTATCTCCAAGAAATTTGGATTAGCATTTTCTATTAATTTTGCATATGTTTTCGAGTCATGCATATTAAAATCTTTAATAGAAGTTAATCTAATACATGTTCTTGTATCTAAAGAACTCAATAAATTCAATGTTTGCATCAATTTTTCCCAATTATCTTTTGTTTTTGGTACACAAAGATCATTATATATTTTTTGATTAGAAGCTGCCAAAGTAACATATAGCTGTGTTGGTAAATGAGTAATATTTTCAATCTTTTCTGGTAATGTTCCGTTCGTTACAATAAATGTAGTGAACCCCTTTTTATGAAATTCATGAACAAGCTCACCGATATCATCATATAACATAGGTTCACCAGATAAAGATATTGCTACATGTTTAGGAATCATTGCATTTTTTACCATTTCCTTGTTAGTTGACTGAAGACTTGTTATCAATTTTTTTTGAGCCTCTATCATTCCAGTAACTAGATCTTTAGGATCATCCATTTTTTTTGTTGAAATATCATCAGAAACATAGTCATGAATATCGTTTGATCTAATTCTCCAACAAAATTTACATGAATTATTGCAAAACATTGTACATGGAGTGCATTGTAAGCATTTAGAACTATCTATTCCATAAAATTTTTGTTTATAACAAAAACGTTCAGCATTACTTTTTATTGATTCTTTTGTCCAATAACAAAGCTTTACAGAACCATACTTTCCAACTATTGCATATCTTTGTCTTACTAATATACTTTCAATACTTATTGACATAACTATTTTTTTGTTATAAATATATAAAAATTATTCAGCCCCTTGCGCTCAAACGAGTTTCAATATTTTCGAAATATCCATATCTTGCAAAAGCAGATATCTTATATTTAGTTTCTCCTGTAACTTCACTATTAATTCTTACTTCACAAGGTATTTGATATTCTCCTTTTAACAAATGAATAGACGTTCCACCAATCAAATTAGAACAACTGCCATTAACAAATTCCATATTTCCAGGTAATGTAACTTTAAATTGATCAATAAAATTCATTTTATTTTTAACGCATTTCACATCACTAACAGAATAATTACAAGGAGAAAAACTTCCAACATTTTCTATTTTAAATGTAATCAAAAATGTATCACCAACATCTGATATTTTAACTGGTTGTGATGCATCTACACTTATTCTTATTGGAGAATCTGAACTAGTTACAACAGGGGAATAATAGTCAACACTACCACCTTTTTCTTCTATTGCAGCAACATCTTCTTCTGGAATAGCAACTATTTCAAAATGTGCTTTTGTATCATAATTATAATAAACTCTTGCTTTAGCAGTATAATCTTCTTTGACATATTTTTCCAATATCGGAGCTTGTATTCTCCAAGATACACTTGCTTGTTCACCTTCTATGTTCAAATCTGGTTTAGCATATCTCATTTTATTAGAAACATGTTTTACATTGCTTTTACATTCTGAAACTATTCTCTTGCAATCCTTTGCCCTCGCTTTGCAATCTTTGTAAACTGACTTACATTCGTTTTCACAATCCCTATCATCATCACATATTTCTTTGCATCTATCTCTTTGTTCATCGCACATGTCTATTATATTTTTTTTACATTGTCTTTCAGTAAAACAACTTGTCTTCCATTCAAATGACATTGTTCCAGTTTGTGGAGAATATAATTTAGCCTTTACATTAGTAGCATTATTACCACCAACATTTTTAACTGTTAATTTTAATGCAGTTTCTGATCCACTATGAACTTCTACAGGCGATGCATAGAAATCTTTTACAACTAATCCATTGTTACCAGTATCATCACTTTTCCATGGAGCAGAAACACTGCCTCCACCAGGCAATGTGCATCCAGATGCAAAAATAACCATTGAACACATTATTATAATCAAAATGTTTTTATTCATTCTATATATTCCTCATATTATTTTTATTATCCGCCTGATGGTGCTTTATCTCCTTCTCTAAATAAAAATACCACTGCAAATATCATTGTGATAATTACAAACAATATAGGCCATGTCGAATCTGATATTGATATACCAGCACCACCGAACATAGCAGCTCCACCGGCCCCAATAAACAATAATATAATTATAAACAATATACCGAATATTGTTACCCAACTCTTACCAATTTTTCCTGTAACATCTACTCCAACTAATTCTACCATAATAACAAAAACAAGTATTACTGATATGATTATTACAGCAGGAGCAAAGAATCCTGTGAAAAATACTTCTAAGAAATTTGTCATATAACCGTAAGGAGTATAATTTACTAAAAAGAAAGCTATAACTATTGATATTATTGCTCTTACATTTTTATCAAATACAGGCTTTTTTTCCTTATCTTTTATTAAAGTTAAAAGACCATACATTATTGCTAAAGCTAATAGCCATGGTAACATAAATTCATAGAATCCAAGATCTCTCAGTTGACCCAATATACTACCAAATGTTGACATCTAATCACTATATATATTTATAACTAATACATATAAATAACTTTTACTAATATAAATATAATATTACTTGTACCTTTTCAGATAATTTATAATTTCTTGTATCAATAACATTTGAAACTATATCATACTCGTTCCAACCATTTTTGAAAACATATTTTTTATCTTTAATACTTACTTTATATATGCCAGATGGAATATTCTTAAATTTTATAACACCATCAGAATTTGTTCTTTTTTCCATCATAAAATTTTCTGATGTTAAAAATACTTTACAATTTTCTTTTGGCATAACTACAAATATATCTTCGCAATAATTATTTTCACAAATTGAAATATAATCATTATATAACACAACAATTTCTATATCGTTTACTTGTAAATCTGTATTATCAGTTTCTTCATATGCAGAAATCGGAATAACATAAAACATAATTAAAAATACAATGATAAATAGAAAATTAATACATTTCATACAAATATTTAATAAATCATTGTATATTGATTTAAAAGTAATATAACAAACAAAAACAATAATTGAATATTGTTATCTTGCGCTTACTTTTCTAACAATTTTAGACTCTTTTTTTAAAAAAATTCTAAAACCGCAACCAGAACATATTATTTTATCTTTCAGCTCATCAAATTCTACTTCTTTTTTACAATTCAAACATGTATACATTTTATCACTAAATTTTTAATCTTCCTCTTCTCCAATTTTTTGTTTTATCTATTCTAATTCTTCTATTTCTTGCTCTTTTTAAACCAAATTTCTTTATATCAGCCCATCTAGGTGCATTCCTTATCTTAGATCTCCTTATCAGGAATATCTTTTTCATGAACTTCTTAGTCATATTGAGACCTTCTATTTATTTTACATTTCCTTTTCGGTGAAAGAGCACTTAAAATTTGTTTTAATTTTTCATCATTTACCTTTTGATTCAATTGACCAGACTGAAGCAATTGTAACAAATACAATTCCAATTGTTCAGCTAACTCAGGTTTAACAATTTTAACTCTACTTAATCTCTCCATAGCATCTTTATCTAAAGCATTTCTGATTAGATTTTTCTTCATTTTTTCAAATTCTTGCATCTTAGCAATTCTTTCAATATCATATTGTTCATTCATTAACATCATCTTATTTTATCTATAAATGATCTCCCCTTATCTGTAATAACTCTACCTTTCTTTTCACTATCCGCTTTTTTTATGAATCCAGCTACTTCAAGTTGTTGAAAAATTTTTCTTATTATTGACCCAGAACCTTTTCTGAAACGCGATGGTTTATGTCCTCTGTCTTTTTTGCCACCATAAACTATTCTTAATCTATTGACACCAACAGGAGAACTATTTATATACATTTTTCTCATAATAGAAGCTGATCTAACATACCACCAATCGCTATTTTCAGGCAATCTTTCTTTATGCGAACCTGTTTTAGCGAATAGCCCCCATTTTGGCATATCTATATTTTCAGTTTCTTTCAATTTTTTTGATAATTTAGTTATCAACTCATCAGTATCTTGTATCATATTATCACTAACATATTTTTATTATAAAAACATTTATTATTTCTTATTATCCAATTTTTCTTTTACATATGGAAATCTATTAATATCTCCGCAAACTAGGCATCTTACGATCACGCACATTCTATTTTTGTTTGTTCTTACAGATTTCTTATCATTAGAT
>DAOWOJ010000065.1 GCA_030642125.1 Candidatus Aenigmatarchaeota archaeon
ATCAACATAATTTTATATCGCATTAATCCTTTTTAATTCTGATATGAAATGGCTAGCTGAATTTTTCACATCTTTAACATTACTTGCACCGGAAATGATAACTTTTCCGCTGGAAAATGTTAAAAAAACTATTCCATATTCTTTTGCTCTATAAATGACTCCAGGAAATTCTGCTGGTTCAAACTCTACATTATCCAATTTTAGTATCTTTGATAGATCGACTTTTTTACCCAAATCCATCGAAGCTACAATATTCTTAATCTTAAATTTTGGTTCTTTTACATCTAATCCTATTGTTTTGAATTTTTCAGATAATAAAGCTATTACTTGTTTTGCTAATTTTAAAGTAGGTATTCCAGTACAATTTACTTTCCCAGAAGAAAATATTAAAAACGTGGCTTTTGGATCTTTCATTCTATAAACAAGACCAGGAAATTCTTCAGGAGAATATTCTGAATTTTCAAACTCTCTATTAATCAAATCAAGGTCCATTTTGACCCCGAAATCGATTGGCAATACTAAATTTTCTATCTTAATTTTATTAATTATATCTTCTTCCATTTTATTCACCTTTTTTAATATTTAAATTTTGAAGTTCTGTCATGTAATACTGTAAAGTATTTGAACTATAATTTAAATCTTTTTGTAATTTATTTATATCGCCAGTATAAATCTGTTTACCATTCAAAATTCCATGAGACGATTCTAATTTTTGCTCAATTTTTCCTGGTTCGCTGCATATGGACAATGTTATATCATTTAATACAATCTTTGTTGTAGTTTTATTAGTTTTAGTATTCTGAGTAAAATATATTTTTTCTCCTTTTTTTCCTATTATTTCTCCAACAACCATATCATCATTCTGTTCAATGACAATTGTCCCGAAAGACGCTTCTATTTCTTGTTTTGAAGAACTGCGATATATCATACAATCAGAAACTTGCATTATAAAAATAATAAAAATTATTAAAATGCATAATAAAAGTGGATAAATTCGCATATTTATGTTTATATATTATAGAAGATATAAATTATTAAATTTCATTTACTTTCATTGATTCAAGTATATTTTTCATTCTTTTTTCACCATGATAAGATTTCCAATGATAAGCTTCATCTCTCGTATTTCTTGTTATCAAAACCACAATATCTCCTGAACTTAATCTTCCAGTTCTTCCAGATCTTTGAATTCTTCGTATTATAGAAGCTATTGGTTCATAAAATACTACTAAATTGACTTCTGCTATATCTAAACCTTCTTCCCCTATAGAAGTGGTAATTAGAATATTGTATTCATCTTCCTTGAATCTATTCAAAAGCTCTATTTGTTTTTTTTGTATAATACCGTCTATTCCACTTTGTCCTATTAGCTTTATAGGTCTAAAATTGTCAATTTTTTCCAATTCATGTAAAATTTTTTCTGCTGTTGAACGAAAATGTGCAAATACTATGACCTTTGAGTCACGATTAGAATCAAAGAAATCTGATAAAATTTCTTTTAATCTATTAATTTTTGGGTGCTCTACTCCTGTGTTATACATAAAATCAATTGTTTTTTTAATTTTGATAATATCATTATCTTTGAGCAATCTTTTCGATGCTTTATTATCGTCTAATTCTAATTTATCAAAGTAAGCTTTCGTAGCGGCTATTCCTTGTGTTTCTAGAAGTTCTAGTATATGGTCTATTTTTATTAATTCTGTTATCAAAGAAATATAATAAAAGTAGCTTTTGTTTGTTTTTGCGTTTGATATAAATTTTTTCTGTAATTCAAGCATTTGCCTTTTTCCAATATTGCTATTGCATAAATGAGATTTTTCTAATATTTTAACTTTTTTATATTTTAGAGATTCTAGAATATTTTTCATTTCTAAAAATTCTTTTGGTAAATCTACTTTCTCTATTTGTGTCTTCTTTTCTTTTATATAAGGTTTAACGTCATCATCTGTTTCTGTTTTAATCTCAATAGAATCTATAAACAAATTATCGCATATATGTTTGATTTTTTTTTTATTATCTCCTGGACTAGCAGTTAAACCTAAAATTAGCGGTGTTTTATTATGCTGTATGTATTCTTTTGAAATTAAAGTGTAAGAATATTTTCCAACAGCATGCTGAGCTTCATCAAATACAATTAATGAAATTTCACTAAGATCAAATCTTTTCGATAAAATATCATTTGATACGCATTGAGGTGTTGCGAATATTACAATAGCATCTTTATATAATTCTTTTCGTTGTTTTGGTTCCATTATACCGGTAACTAAAACTTGTTTTATTGTGTCTATTTTAATCATTTTTTTAAAGTTTTCATTATGTTGAGAAATAAGAGGTTTAGTTGGAGCTAATATCAATATCTTTTTTCCTGGACATGTGTTCAAAATATGTGCAACCAATAAAGCTGATGTTATTGTTTTTCCTAAACCAGTCGGTAAAACAACAAGAGTATTTCCTTTTATAGTTGTTCCTAAAATTTTTTCTTGATACAATCTACTTTCTATAGTATTTTGTTTTATAAAATTATGTTCAACAAATTTCATTGCGATAATATCCTTTTTATAAGGCAAACAATATCTGCTGGAGGTTCATAGTCTTCTCCAATAAAATCTGCAACAAATTTTTTTAGTTCAATAGAAGATTTTGCATAAGGATATGAATGAACAACAGGAGACTTGAGATTTAAAGATTTAAGAACAGCTTTATCATGTGGAATATTTGCTATTATTGGCAATTCTACCATATCTTCTATATCTTTATTTTCTATTTCATAATTTCTATTTCTTACATTATTCAAAATTATGCCCAAAGAATGTGTTCCGACATCTTCAGCAATTTTAAACGTCTTAAGACAATCAGTTACAGCTGATAATTCAGGATTTGTTACTAATAAATTTGAATCCGCTATTTCCATAAGTTCACGGCTATCTTTATTCAAAGTAGGTGGAGAATCTATTAGAACATAATCGTTTATACCTAGTAGTCGAATTAGTAGTTCTATCATATCACTAATATCCATATCCTCTTTTTGAATTCCAATATCAGTTGGAACTATTTTAAATCCAGATGGATGTTCATATAAAGAATCTCTTAATTTTCCTGAACCATTTAAAACTTCTTGCAATGTAACTGAATTTGAAGATATTCCAAGTTGCACACATAGATTGGCAGTAGTTATGTCACCATCAATTATAGTAACATCTTTTCCAAAATCAGAAAGTATCGCAGCTAAATTAGCTGTTATGAAACTTTTCCCTACTCCACCTTTCCCACCTGATATCAATATTAATTTTGACATAATAATCAAATAATATTTAGTTATCATGATATAAAAAAGTTATCAAAGAAAAACACATATTACATAAAAGCATTAAATATAATTTGAAAATATTTGTATATTTTAAAGATGCGACAGCGATTAATGAAAAATTGATTAATAAATAGCAATACTACAAAGAAATACAGAATAAATATTGTGAATAATAACTTTATTCTAACAATTTAATTATCCTTTTGTAAGCATCTACTTTATATGGCATTTCTTTCTTTTTAGCAAGAATAATAGCTTTTTCATAATCTCCAATATCTTCTAGTAGTTTAAGTTCTCTAAGATACATTCCTCCCACAGTAGCAAGATCGATAGCTTTTTCATAATTTTCAGTATTTTCGTAAAAATCAATTGCATCAGATAACATTTTTTTAGAAATAATATTCATCAACTCTTTTTCAGGAATAGTGTCACATAATTTATGAATTAAATTGCTTTTAGCTTTTTCTGAATATAG
>DAOWOJ010000033.1 GCA_030642125.1 Candidatus Aenigmatarchaeota archaeon
GAAAAATATATAGAACATGCTAAGAAAGTATTAAGTATATCATTTTCTAAACTTCCATGCTCTTGTGAAGTAAAGTTTATTTAGTTAATATATTATTTATGAAGGTTACAATTTTTTTATCTTTGATTTGCATTATTATATTCTTTATATGTTTATTTTCTCCAGAATATCTAATTGAAATTATTTATTTATATGGTGGATTTTCTCTGAATAATCTATTGTCAGGTTATGTTTGGACTTTATTTACATCTATATTTTTGCATGCATCATTTAATCATTTAATTTTTAATATGTTTGGTTTGATTTTATTTGGAAGTATTTTAGAAAAAAATTTAGGTAGTTCTAAGTTTTTATTTTTATTCATATTATTTGGAATTATTGTAAATTTATGTTCAGTATTTTTTTATTCTCCGTCAACGATTTGTTTAGGAGCATCAGGTGCCATATTTGGTTTGATTGGCGTAGCTATGATTATAAAACCTTTTGATATTTTATGGATATTTCCATTAATGATGCCAGTTCCAATAATTCTTATTGGTATAATATATATCATATCTGAATTTGCTTTAATTGGAGCTGATGATATGATAGCTCATACAGCACATTTATTAGGAATAGCTTTAGGAATATTGTTTGGTTTAATTTATAGGAGAAGGTATGATGCTGGTTGATATATTTAATGGTTTGATCAACATATTAATGATAATTATTTCAAATACAATTTCTACTTTAAGCTTGGTAATAAGTGAATTAATAAAACTGTTTTTAATGGGACCAGAATCTGGGATTATATTACTTATTATATTTTCAATTGTATTATATCTTTTAACGAAATTTGTATTCAAAAGCGTCAAATTTGTTTTTATCATTGTTCTTTTGATATTTATTCTTGTAATTTCGATATCATTTTTATCTGTTTAGGTGATATCATGAAAAATAAAGTTAAATCATGGATTAAAAAAATTCTTTCTTATGAACCGAATAATGTATTTATACAAATTCCACGCGGTTTGATTAAAATAGCCCATGAATTATCAAATGATTTACGTTCATATGGAATCACTTCATTTATATCAGCTGAACCATGTTTTGGAGCATGTGACATAAGAGATTATGAGGCAAAAAAATTAGGATGTGATATTTTAGTACATTTTGGACATTCTGATATGGGATTGAATACTATTGTACCAATAATTTATATAGAATATGATATGCGTCAAGATGTTTTATCAATATTAAACGATAATATTAAAAAAATAAGTGAATTTGATAAGATAGGTATTGTAACAACACTTCAGTATATATGGTGTTTGAATGATGTTAAAAATGAACTTTCAAAAGAAAAAACAGTTATTATTGCAAAAGGAAAATGTAAGTATAGTGGTCAAATTCTTGGATGTGATTTATCTGCCGCTAAATCAATAGAAAATGATGTTGATTGTTTTTTATTTATCGGGGCTGGTAAATTTCATGCATTGGGTTTATGTTTATCAGTGCAAAAACCTGTTTTTTCTATGGATTTAGAAAAAATGGATATTATAAATTTTGAGACATTAAAACACGAATATGAGAAAAGGATTTGGTTAAATATTGCAAAAGCGCTTGATGCTGACAATTTCGGCGTTATAATTTCAACGAAATCAGGACAATTAAATAAAGAAAATGCTAAATTTGCTGTGAATGAACTAGAAAAATTAGGAAAAAACGCTTTCTTATTAGTAACAGATAGAATAGATTTAGATGAGATATGTGCATTTGCTGACGCATTTATAAACACTGCTTGTCCTAGGATTGGTATAGATGATATTCATAAATTTAAAAAACCAATAATAAATTTCAAAGATCTTGAAAAGCTTTTAAATTTAATAAACAAAACATAAGTATGAAAATAAAAATATTAGAACAAAATGAAAATACAATTAAATTTGAAATAAATGAAGATCATACATTTCTTAATTTATTGAGAAGTTCATTGTGGAAATATAAAGATTTGGAAGATGCAAGATATTTTTTTGATGGTTATTATTCTGATAAATCCAAATTTATAGTAAAAATTAAGAAAGGTTCTACTATAGATGTACTTAAAGATTCATCACAGAGAATAATAAATAGAATAGAAGAATTGGAACAAGAATTTAATAGAATAAAATGATTGTTATATCATATGAATAACTTCATAAAAACTAAATGCACAAATGCTAGTAATTTCTGATAAAAATATGAATAGCCATTTAAAATCTTCCATAGTGTATTCATATAATTCTTCAAACATTTCAATCACATATTTGTTTAATGTTTGTATTTAAACCTTTTATATTTTATATTGACAATTCATATTGTGGAAACTAGATTGGGTGTCCAGGCCGCATCTGTAACTGCGAATGGTCTTTAGTAGAATCGAAGTCTAATAGAGATGCGATTTCATATTTTGGTCCGTATATTGGACAATGATTTTTTGTGCTGTGGAATTGTATATTTTGTGAATTTGGTTAGGTTCGAAAGAAAGCGGCCATAATCAAGATATTTCAATGTTCATGGATTTCGAAGATGAGAAAGGTACCGGGTTCAACCAGTCTATGATTCAATTCGATTGAAGACGCGTTTCCACATAATATTAGATATCAAAATGTCGAATTAGATGATAGAGAATGAATGTAGTTTCGATTGTTTCTGGAAAAAATACAAAAGACATGTTATTTGAGTCTATAGATCTTCTTGGTGGGATAAAAAAATTTGTAAAATCAGGCGATACAGTTCTTATTAAGCCAAATGTTTGTGGAGGGATACCAGGAAAAAAAGGATCTTATACAAGTCCAGAAATTATTTCAGCATTAATAGAAATCATGAAAAATAAACCAAGCAAAATAATTATTGGCGAATCTGATTCTGAGATGTATGCTGCAGACTTAATGTTCGATAAGACAGGGATACGAGAAGTAGCAAATCATTTTGGAGCTGATGTTGTTAACTTAGGAAATGGTGAATTGATAACAATTGATATCCCAGATGCTCATATTTTAAAAAAATTTAAAGTTTCTAAAATTATGTATGATGCGGATGTAATAATAAGTGTTCCAGTTGTCAAGACGCATATTATAACAGATCTTACTTTAAATTTAAAATGTATGTATGGGATCTTACCTGAAAAACATAAAGCTAAATATCATAAACTCGGAGTGAATAAAATTATTTCTGATGTGTATAAAGCATTTCCACCGCATCTGTGTGTTGTAGATGCAACAGTTTGCATGGAAGGTGAAGGTCCATTTAATGGAAATTCTGTTAATCTTGGATTAATTATATGCGGTGATAATGCTATTTCTACTGATAGCGTTACAGCATCTGTTCTTTGTTATAAACCACACAAAATAAAACATATTAAATTATCTGCGATGAATGAAATAGATTCAATAGATTTGAATAAAATTAATATTGTAGGACAAAGAAATATAAAAAAAGATTTTAAAAAAACACATGCTAGCGCTATTTTTAATAATAGAACAACAGATTATTTTATATCAATGCTCCCAGAAAATAAACTGAGTGCTTTTTTCCATAAATATTATGAATCTGCTGTATTTAATTGGTCTAAAAAAGACAAATAGACACATTTTTTTTAATAAATTAAACTTTAGTTTAAGCAAGATTCTACAAATCCATAAAACAAAGGGGTCGGTTGCAGTAAATTTGATTTAAATTCTGGATGAGCTTGGGTTGCTACAAAAAATTTATGGTCTGTGATTTCTATAAATTCTATTAATTTTTTATTTGGAGAAATACCAGAAAAAGTTAATCCTTTATTTTGAAGAATATCATGATATTTTGAATTTATTTCATATCTATGTCTATGTCTTTCATATACAATATTATCTGTATTCAATAAGCCAAATTTTTTATATAATTCATAAATTTTTGTACCAGATTTTAATAATGCTGGATTTGATCCTAGTCTCATCGTTCCTCCTTTTTCTTTTATATTTTTTTGTTCAGATAGAATATCTATAACAGGATATTCCGTATTTTTATTTATTTCAGTAGAATTTGCATTTCTTAAATTGCAAACATTTCTTGCAAATTCTATTACAGATAATTGCAATCCAAGACATATTCCTAAAAATGGAATATTATTTTTTCTACAATATTCTATTGTTTTTATTTTTCCATCAATTCCTGTTGTTCCGAATCCTCCTGGAACGATTATTCCAAGTAATTTTTTAGGAAAATGTGAGTTGTGTATACTTGTAGATAGCTTATTAGAGTCTATCCATTTTATATTTATTTTTGTGTTAAAAGGAATTCCAGCATGTTTAATTGCTTCTGCGACAGAAATATAAGAATCTTTTAATTCTGAATTTCCTGTGTTTAAATATTTTCCAACAATTCCTATTTTTATTTCTTTGTTAGCTTTCTTAAGAATTTTTACTTTATTTTTCCAATCATTTAAGTCTTTAACTGTTTCATTTAACTTTAATTTGTTTAAGATCTTTTTTGAAAATTCTTGTTCTTCAAAAATCAGTGGAAGTTCGTAAATAGTTTCTAAATCTGGATCATCTATTATATTTTCTTCTAAAACATTACAAAACAATGAAATTTTTTGTTTTCTAATACAATCTAATTTTTTTACAGAACGACAAACAATAAAGTCTGGTTGAATACCGATTTCCATTAATAATCTTACTGATTGTTGTGTAGGTTTAGTTTTTGGTTCTCCAAGTTTTTCTGGAACAGGAACATATGAAACATGAATAAAAACAATATCTTCTTCTCTTGAAAGTTGACGCATTGCCTCTAAGAATATAATGTTTTCGTAATCGCCTACAATTCCTCCTATTTCTATTAAAGTGATTTGTGAATTTTTCTTGTTTGAAATTTCTTTTATCTGTTTTTTAATTTCATCAGTTATATGAGGAATAACTTGAACAGTTTTCCCAATAAAATCTCCATTTCTTTCTTTTGTAATAACTCTTCTATAAACTTTTCCTGTTGTTATATTATGCTCTTTTAATGAATTATCGCAAAGAAATCTTTCATAATGTCCGAAATCTTGGTCTATTTCTCCACCATCTTCTGTGACAAAGACTTCACCATGTTCTGTAGGTCTTAATGTTCCAGCATCTATATTGATATAAGGATCTATTTTTATTGCTGTAGTATTAAAATTCATTGATTTCATTATTCTTCCTAAAGAAGCTGTAACTATTCCTTTTCCAATACCAGAAATAACTCCACCAGTTATAATTATGTATTTTGTATTATGTTTATTTTTTGTTGTTTTTTTTTGCATAGATATTTTAGTTGAACACTATCATTTATTTAATTGTTTTGCATCTAGAAAATAGTTATTAAATTTAAGCAAATCTTTATATATGCATTAAAAACAATAATTAATCATGAGATATATTTCATATCTACTAATTTTA
>DAOWOJ010000064.1 GCA_030642125.1 Candidatus Aenigmatarchaeota archaeon
ATATTTTTACTTGAAAATTATATAAAAGATTTTTGAACTCGCGGGAGCGGGTAACTTTATATCATAATATCAATGCTCCAAAAGATAATAATCACCCATTCTGGAGCCATCTGGAATGAATTCGCCAGGTTGCCAGACTACCTCATGGTCCCAATATTTAATTTTTGTGTCAAATAAATTAAAGTTTGAAACTTTAATAGTTTTTTTAATTAAATGTAATTTTCTATTTTATGTTAATAATTAAGCCCCGAGAGGGGATTTCAAATCATTTCATTCTTTGAAATGTTTATTGAACCCTCAACCTATTGGTTTCTTCAAAATGGATACAAGCATCGACCAATTGACAATCGCTCTTCCATTGAGCTATCGAGGCTTTAAAGTTATGCCGAGCGCGGGAATTTCGATGCCTTTACATTATTTTAAAGGTTTTTCGAACCCACGATTTCCACGTATCTCATCTATCACAGAATATTTATTAAATATTCTCAATGCTCATCGAGATTATGAGCTTCGCCGTTTCTATGGCGCCTTAACCACTAGGCCAGCTCGGCATAATGAGCCCAGAGGGAATTTCAAATTTTTTGTTACAATTTTTAAATGTCTCAAATTTTTTGAACCCTCGACATCTCGGTTTCTAATCATTGAAATTTTGATTAAGAGCCGAGCGCTCTAATAGTCCTTTAAAAATCCAGACTGAGCTATGGGCCCATAACTTATATTATTTTTAATATGATTTATTTTTTAGTTTTTTTTGGTAATAATGTTTTAAATGGCCAAATAAATATATTAAATGAAAATCTAAGTATTTTAAAAAAACTAATTATTAGTATGATTATTAAATATGTTATTGCTCCAAATGAAGCAAAATAAAAAACAGCTTTTGTAGAAAAATTGATAATTGGAATGTTCAATAAATGTATTATTATTGGGAATAATCCGGATATAAAAGCTACTGAAATAATTCTTTTTAATGTACCTAATGATCTATAACCAAGAAGAACGAATACTAAAAAAATAAATAGAAAGAAGATTAAATTCATCATACAATTATTTAAACTCAATAATTAAAGTTATAGAATGGTAGTAGCAAGAAATAAAATCGTTATTCAGGATAAAATTTATCATCCTCCTGATGAATTAATTTTTAATTTTTATTGTGCAAATCCTGAAAACCTTTATCATTTCATAAGAAAACAAATCGAAAAATCTTTTATTGTTAAGGGACATGATATTCAAGAAAAAGCATTTAGTTTCCAAAAAATTGGCGATTTAGATAAATTTAAGGTTAAATGGGAAGCTATTAAAGATATAGATAAATTTTCATATTTTAGGATCACAATAGGCCTGTCAGGAAGTTCTACGAAAGGATTTGGCACAGCTAATGTAGATATTAAAGTTGCTTTGAGAACTGAGTATCCTCAAGATAAGTTATGGCAAAAGACCATGATATATGAATTTTCAAGGGTGTTTTGGCATAATATTTTTTATGAAAATACTAGACAAGAATATACTGAAAGGGGAAGGGTATTGGTCAACGATTTTGTAAATAAATTAATACAATATTTTGAGGGAATAAAGAAACATGAATAAAATATTTAAAGAAGAGCTGTTTGCACCAAAAAAAGTAGTTTCTATAGAATACACTGGTCAAAACCCATTTAAATTTTATGGTAGTATACAAAAACTATTGATAAATACATTTAGAGTAGAAGGGAAAGATATATCAGAAACTGATTTTGAATGGGATTTGTCAGGAGCAGCACCAGAATTTTTAGTTAAAATGTCTATTAAAGTTGGTTTAGATGCTTATTCTAGTTTGAAAATAATAATTCAAATGCATGGGAGACAAAGTACTAAGGATTTTCCTGGAAATCTTACATTAAAATTCATGGCTACTATAAGTTCAGAATTTTATTGTTCAACTTATTTACACGAAGGTATATTGGTATTATATAAAAAGTTTTTTTATGATAAACTAATAGAAAAATATAAAGAAGAAAATAAAAGAAACAGTTATATTTTTTTAAATGGAATAAGAAAGATTCTAAAAGTAAAAGAAGTGGAGATATGATAACATTAGATTATATTGGAAAAAGAAAAAAAAAGATATTCCATATGAAATTCCTGTACATATCAATGAACAACATAAAACGTACAATGAAAGAGACAATGTAAAATTAAAATTAGATTTGGTTTTAACACAAATAGAAGAAATAAAAATACAAAATCAGATCATACAAGAGAAATTATCTATTATTGAGAATTATATTGTAAATAAAAGAATGTTTACTAAATAAAAATGTGATATTATGGGAGCTATGTGTTGGTTATGTTGCGCTATACCAAGATTTTTTGGTTGGATCATTGATCATATTTTTTTTGATGGTATGGGATCTAATGAATTTACATTATTCATTATGAGCGCACTATTATCATCTATAATTATATATGTTTTTTTGAAATTTCTTGGTGATTCTGCTGGAATTATGATGATACTAGTTGGTGTTGGGGGTTTAATAACTGTTGTTGGCACACCACTAATTGTTTTTACAATATTTGGTCTTATTTTTCAGTTAATGGGTAAAAGAGCTGATTTGATCGTAGGTATTAACATATTAATGTATATATTTTGTTTTATATGCTATTTTTAGAATAATATTTATAAAATCTACTTATATCAAAATATAAAAATAATAGAAATATTAGTTACGAAGAATCTTATTTAAAAATATAAAATAAGCTTAATAATTTTATTATAAAAAGATTTTGTCTCAAAATAATTAAAAAAATAAGTAATCTAAAAATTACTTATTTTTTTTACTTTTAGTTTTTATATGCTTTATTATGTCTTTTGCATCATCTTTTAGTGCAAATCCAAATGATACACCTATTATCAATGAAATCATTATAGCGAATGATCCAAATCCTATTATAAATGCATTTACCAGTATAGTAACCCCGAATCCAGCAGTTTGTAGTGCAACAATCGTCATGATATATACAATCAACAACTTTGCTCCTCCAGCGATATAATCTTTATATGGCAATGATATATCAGTATCTAAAATCATCTTTTTTACAAATTCTGCTATAATCAATCCTATAATAGCGATTATTAATGCTCCAAATAACAATGGCAAATATACAACAACTAAATTAGTGAATTGCGTCAACATTCCAAGATTTAAAAGGGACATAGCTTCACTCAAGAACAATATGATTATGTAATATTGCAATAAAGATCCAAATAACAATGAAAATTGTTTGCCGTATAACGCTTTTGATAATTCATGTTCTTTTATCCATTCATCTAATTTAACTTTTTTTAGAACTTTTGTTAATAGAGATCCAAATATTTTACCAGCGACACAACCAATTACGATTACAATTATTGCGGCTATTATTCCAGGGAATAAAACAACAAATGAGTTCCAAAAGTTTACAAAAATTGATTGTAAAGTATATCTTGTTTGCACAAATGTATCAGAAATCATACCAATAATTTATCTTTGTTTGCTTATAAAGATTTGTGGTAACTTAATATGAATTTTATACAATTAGTAATCTTTGATATGGATGGTGTATTATTAGATTCTGACAAAATATTGATAGAAATATGTATAGATATAATCAGAAAACTTGGATTTAATGTACCTAGCAAAAATACAATCAGAAATATATTGGGCGTTCCAAGAAACGAAGCTTTAAAACAATTGTTCAAAAATATATCAGAAGAAAAAATAACAGAGTCTGATAAAATATTTGATCAATTGTATAGCAAAAAAATGAAATTTATAAAATTTATGCATGGAAC
>DAOWOJ010000097.1 GCA_030642125.1 Candidatus Aenigmatarchaeota archaeon
ATAGTTTTTTTGTTGCATTTTTTTAATACACTTTCCGGAGAGATACCTTCTTCTTTATTTATAATGTTAAAAAATATTTTTAAAGAGGTGCAGAAATACCCTTTTTTTGGCACTTCTATTAACCATTGGCATTGTTCTATCACGTGAGATGTTTTATGTCTTGTATTAGGTGCTTTTATCTCTATACCGATTAATTCTCCTTTATGATTTACATATAATAAATCAGATACTCCTCTAACAAGTCCTAATGCAATTCTATTTGAACCTTGTATAGCATTTACTGTTTCTTGAAATGTAGCAAAAAGCCTACCCCTTTGTTCGGGATAGGCTTGTGAAAAATTTTTGACTATTTCTGAT
The DNA here is from genome assembly GCA_030642125.1 of Candidatus Aenigmatarchaeota archaeon. Taxonomy (GTDB): domain Archaea; phylum Aenigmatarchaeota; class Aenigmatarchaeia; order DAOWOJ01; family DAOWOJ01; genus DAOWOJ01. The sequence goes on from DAOWOJ010000097.1 coordinate 358, forward strand.
TGAAGTTTTTTTTCATTCATTTTTTAGGATTTGTTAAAATGGTAAATCATCAGATCCATCTGTTTCAGTAATAGTATTATCTTTAGGTAATTCACTTGATTGAACAGCACCATCAGAAGTTGGTTTCATTAATTCAAGATTACCTAAAAAGGGCATAGCTCTTTTTTCTTCTGTTGTCATAACTTTGAATTTATCAGAAGGTATGCTTTGTTTAATACTATGTGTATATTCTGGTATTTTATCATTTTCAAATGCTATAATATCAAGATATATAGCTCCTTTTGTACTATGGAAAAGACCATTTTCTTTAATTGGAATAATAAGGCAATCTATTGGTTCACCTTTTTTATTTTTTATTTTTCTTATTACGCTTTTTAATTCAGCGAGATTTAATTTTCCTCTAATATTACTCATTTTTTTATTTTTAAATTATTTTTACCATTTTTTACTTAACTTTATTAATCTATAAATATATCCCCAACCATATCCAATAGCTCTCATACCTTTTTTTAATTCTTCTTCACCTCCTTTCCTGTAAAGAACTCTTGCTATCCATATTGGAGAATATTTTTTTAATTCTCTATAAGCTTTTAATTGCTTATAATTCATATTAGATACTAAAATATTTTCTTCTGGTAATCCTTTATAAATTTGTTCTTTTAATATTACTTCTTTTTCTTGCTGTTTCGATGGGAAAGAATATCCACAAAAAGGGCAAGAAGAATATGATATTGGAATTAATCTATTACAACCTTGAATTCCCCTAAAATCTTTTTTATTTTTAGGACATTCTTTTAGTGGCTGAATTCCGCCTCCTTTTGATGGATTATGCCATAAAGACCAATCACGGTCGTCCATATATCTCCCTAAATTATTTTCTTCTCTTCCGGCATGATTACCAAAATCAAGAGTATTAAATAATATTTTACCTGATTTAGGATTTATACGACTACCCCTTCCTAACATTTGTAAATATAATTGCAAAGATAAGGTTTTTCTATTAATAATAATAGTTTGAATATCTGGCTGATCATATCCAGTTGTTAATATATCAACATTTATAAGAACTTTATATTTATTATGGGCATAATCTTTTAAAATATCATTTGCATTGCCAGTTAAATATTTATATTGATTTATATACATATATGTTTCTAAATCATCTTCATATTTAATTCTTTGTGCTTCGTTTTTCCATACATCGGGCTTTTTAGGTTTGTTTTTATTGCTGACTAAAAATCGTACAGGAATATTATTTTTATTAAATTCAACAGCAGTTTTAACAGCGTGCAATCTATTTACACAAAAACATAATGCTTTGGTTTTATCAGTATGTGTTCTATAATTATCTACAACCCCAGTATATTTTTCTCTATGATTATATACATTAAATAATTCTTTTCGTTTATAATCACCAATACTTCTATCGTAAGGGACTTTAGAAACATCAGTATCATCTACTCCAAAATATCTTTCAGGAACTAAAAATCCTTGTTCTATTAAAGTTTTAACCGATACTCCATATTCTATTTCATCATATTGTAATCCTAATTGTGTTTGATTGCCACTTCTTGTTGATGTTGCAGTAGCTCCTAAAACAGGAATATTATCTAATAACCCCGAACTTAATAAATAATTAGCATCAGCTAAATGACATTCATCAATAATAATTAATCCTTGCTCTTTTATTAATTTTTGCCAAATAGGATTTTCATATCTTCTTCTTAATGTTTGTAACATTCCTGATGTTGCCATAGATTTATAAGATGGAGTTTTTACGCTTGGATTTATATATGTTGGCATTATTCCGAATTTACGAAAAGCTCCACCAGATTGTTCCATTAATTTTGTTCTATTAGACAAAATTAATACTTTGTTATTTTTTAAATTTGCCATAGCTGCCATAAAAGTAAACATTATAGTTTTCCCCGAACCTGTTGGAGATTGCATTATAACATTACCTTTTAAGTTTTTTTTGAAAAATGCCCTTATCCTTTCTATTTGTTCTTCTTGATAAGGGCGTAATATTGGAATTGGCATATTAATTTAATAAAATTTCGCCATTCTCAATAACTATTTCACCTGCTTTTAATTTATTAATTTCGTATCTATCATCAGTACGTGCTATGATTAATTTAATGTTTTTTTCTTTACAGATAGATTCTAACAATTCTTTACCTTTTTTTGTTTGTGTATAATCATCTAAGACTACAAGTCTTAATACTTTTTCTTTTTTATCAAGTCTTGCAGCCTGTAATAATATACCTACTATTGCACGTTGTGATTTTGAATATTCATATAATCTTCGGTATTGAAGTGTTTTATTTTGGAACAATTCAATATCATGTGTACCATTATATTCCATCCATATTTCTAATTTCCCTGATTCTGTAAATGAAGGATGAATAGAAAGTCCTTCCACATCAGTTGATATTTTTGTATAAAGTTTTCTTAATACATCAATTTGTTTTTCATATAATCCACAAGATTCTATCCAACTTCCCCATTTTTCATATCTATCAAAG
>DAOWOJ010000069.1 GCA_030642125.1 Candidatus Aenigmatarchaeota archaeon
TATTATTATATTTATTTTTAACTAATGGTTTTTCAAGTATCATTAAATTTTCTATAAATCCATCATTTTTTATACTCTTAAATACACCAAGAAATTTCTTAATCTTAGCTTGAATCCATTTATTATGTCGCCCATAATATTTTTGAAGTTGGAGATATATTTCTTCATGCCCTCTTAAAAATCTATAATGTGGAGAATAGATCATATTTAATTCTTCGCCTTCTGGACCGTTATGTAATGATTTCCATAGATGAAACCTCTCAGGATTATATTGTGCTTTTAAAATTTTCGGGTCTATCATTTTAAAATAATAATCAGATGTATCAACTATTTTAGTTAATTTTCTAAAGTTCATATTTTTTCTACTTCGCCTATTTTTTTAGCTGGATTTCCTGCCCATATTTCGTGATCAGGAATACTCTTTGTAACTACTGATCCAGCAGCTACAATAGAATATTCACCTACTAATTTACATTTGTAAAGTATAATAGCATTAATTCCTATAAAACAACATCTTCTAAAAATTGTAGGGTTTGAATTTTGTACTTTTTTTAGATCTCTCCATTTTGCTTTATCAAATTGATGGGTGTGTGTTAAAACATAAACACCACTTGAAAAAGTGACCTCTTTTTCAATAATTATAGGTGATCCTCCACAATCAAGAACAACAAAAGGTTCTCTCGGCCAATCAAAATTTTTAGGAAAAACAATTTTTCCTTTACCAAGTTTTTTAAATATTTTAGACATATTACCCCCAAGTATTCATTTTACTTCTTATATCTCTTATGTTTACGCTTCTGAAATAAATTACCCTTTCCTCTTAAAACATCACGATGAAAGCTACTAATGTTAACAAGGTTATATTTCCATAAAACATAATTAAAACTTAGTTGATCTCTATGTGTCCACATCTTTATTTGTTCCCACCACTTCTCACAATGTTCTTCAACATTTGATCTGTGATGTTTTCGTATGATGATTCCAGTTGAAAAAATCCCTGTGTCTTCTGGTAATCCTTCTTTCCTATAAAACTTCATTTGTTTATCTATTATTTTTTTATCTGCTTTTCCCTTTCGTTTACATGCAGAAGCTTCATCATAAATTCCTTTTCTTATTCCACGATCATGCATAGCCATATCAACATTTTCATCACATGGTAAAAATTCAGATACAAATTCATCGAGATTACAACATGGCCATATCTGTCCTCCAGTTGTAATTGAAAGATCATATTCATTTACATAGTGGTGATTCAATACCCAAAAACTTCTAGAAAACTTTTGGTTACCCACTTTAAACAGATCTTTAATAACTCTTATTTTCCAATACTTAGATTTTAATTTTGGATTATTAGTAAAACATATATAATCCCACCCAGGTGTAATGACTGTTGGTTTATGTAATTCATCATAATCTCCTATTATTGCATTGTAAATAACCTTCTTCATATTAGTCTCCAATTTTAAATAGATATCTTTTCCCACCGCGTTTAGATTGACTAATAAATTCAACTCTCTTTCCACCAAGTCTTTCTAAATATTCTTTTATATCTTGTTTTGATTTTAACCATTTAACTAGATATATTCCAGCACTTTCTGCCCCAGCAGTCTGAAAAAACATTTCTTTGGAATGTTTAATTAAATTAGATATAATCACATCAACACCTTTTCCAAACTGCTTTTCTAACCACATATGAACATTCATACAGATTGACAAATCTACATCTTGAAATTTAGTATTAATATCAACCCCAGAGTTAAGATTAAAGTTATCTAAACAAAAGATATCTTTTGATGTTTTCAAAAAAGAAAGCATAGTGGGATCTGCTTCATAACCAACAACTTTATTCATTTGATAAGCTCTTGATAGATTAAAAAGATAATATCCAGCGGCACAACCAATATCTATAACCGATTCAATTGGATTTTTTATATTACTAATTATATTATTAAATTCATAATCAATATCTTTATGATATTGATTATTTCTATAATAAGGAATATCTATTGGATGGTATGTTTTTCCTTTATGTTTAGCAGAACCATCATGATATACTTTACCTAACTGAGCTAATATAGTTTTTGACGCATGAACTTCAGCTTTTACCTTTTTCTCTATTTTTGCTATCTGTTTTCTAATTGTAGTAAATGCTTTAGAATCCTCTCCATAAATTCCATTGATACCTTTAACAAAATCTATATTAATATCATCTGTTGATGCCCAATAAAAATCTATAAGTTTTAATTTTTTTTCTTTTTCACAAAATAAAATATTTCCGGGATTAATATCTTTGTGTATAATATTTCTTTCTTTTAATATGTTTTCAATTTTATTAAGTTGGTTGAATATTTCCTTCAGTGAACAAGTAAATAATAATTTTCTAACATTATTATTATTGATTCTCTTGGTGTCTCCTATGCTAAAATCATATCTTTTCATAATATAAGATGTATCATCAACATCTAAAATTTCTGGAGCATATGGATTATCGATAGAAAACTTATTTATACAATGCATTTCATTTTTGACTGATGATATCTTATTTTTTTCATGATCTTTTTGTATATATTTTTTTTCCACCGTTGATTTTTTAAATGTTAAATCAGACTGGTGCGTTCTACAAGTATATTCTTTATATGTCATTAATTAACTCCTCATAATAACCTAATTTTATATCTTTACCCACGATATAAAATTAGGTTTACTACCTTTAGATTTTCTATATTTAGATTTTCTCATCCATCTTCTACCAAGATCCTTTACAACAACACTTTTGATTTTTTCTGGATAAGCAATAACCAATCCTCGATTCGGAATTTTAAGAGATTTGGCCGGCATTTTAATACCAAATTTTTCACCTCTCATTTGACTTTCAGGATTTTTATTCTCAATTAAATTTCCTGCAACAGCCTTATATAATCTTCTATGCATTACACCCGGAGAAAGAGCAACAGTTCTATATGGATAATTATAAGCTCTTAAAGGAACTTGTAATAGTTTTGGATATTTATCAAAATATTTTAAAATATCTTGTATCGAAATTTGATGTGTAAGTTCCCAATCATCTTCTAAATGAAAAATAAAATCAGTATCAGCATTTGACCAAATCCAATTACATGCAGCAGTAAAATTTCCTGTTTTACCATAATGAAAATGAACTTCTTTAAAATATTTTTTTGCTACATTTACAACATTTTTTCTATTAACATTTTCAGGAAACGGATCAATATTAATAAATAATCTGCATTGCTTCAAATCAATTTTTTTCAAATTTTTAGAAAATGAATTATAAGTACGATCTAATAATTCAGGTCTAATAACTGCCGGAGTTGTAAAATCCATTATTGTAGACATTATACATTCCTCTTTATATATAAATCAATTCTTCTTTTCCATGCATCACCCCAAGTCCCATCTAAGGGTTGTGTTCTACTCGCTTGTTTATGAGTTGTAAACGCTTTATCATTATAATGCCACTCATACATATGTGCTGGTTTTTTCATACATAATTGTTTATGTTGTTTATTTTCAAAAGGAAGTTGTGCATTTTTAGAA
>DAOWOJ010000047.1 GCA_030642125.1 Candidatus Aenigmatarchaeota archaeon
AGAATTAATAGGTATTAATCCAAAATATTATAGACCAACCGAAGTAGATATATTAATTGGAGATAATTATAAAGCTAGAACTGAATTAGGATGGAGTCCAAACACTACCTTTTCAGAATTAGCTAGAAAAATGATGATGAATGATTTAGATAACATATCAAAAGGATTAAAATAATGAAAAAAGACAGTAAAATTTGGGTTGCTGGACGACATGGACTTGTGGGTTCAGCAATAATTAGAAATTTAGAAAAAGATGGATATACAAATATAATTAATCATGAAAAAGATTATAAATTTGATTCATCTAGACAGTATGCTTATGATTTAAGAGATGCTGAACATGTATATGAATTATATAAAAAGTATGATCCTGAATATGTTTTTTTAGCTGCAGCAAAAGTAGGTGGAATAGGAATGAATAATAATCAATCCGGAGAAATGATTTATAATAATCTTCTAATTCAAACGAATGTTATTAATCTTGCACATAAATGTGATGTTAAAAAATTAATGTTTCTTGGAAGCTCTTGTATTTATCCAAAACTTTGTCCACAACCAATTAAAGAAGAATATCTTTTAACTGGAGAATTGGAAAAAACCAATATTGGATATGCAGTTGCTAAAATTGCGGGGTTGACAATGTGTGAGATGTATCGAAAACAATATGGTTCTAATTTTATATCAGCTATGCCAACCAATCTTTATGGATATGGAGATAATTTTCACTTAGAAAATTCACATGTTTTACCAGCAATGATTAGAAAATTCCATGAAGCAAAACTCGCAAATACAAAAATGGTTGAATTGTGGGGTAGTGGTACTCCAAAAAGAGAATTTCTTTTTATTGATGATTTAGCTGAAGGATTAATTTATTTAATGGATAATTATGATGAAGAAGGAATAATAAATGTTGGAACCGGAGAAGATGTTTCAATTCAAGAACTAGCAGAAATCATTAAAAAGGTAGTTGGTTATGAAGGTCAAATTATGTGGGATGCAAGTAAGCCAGACGGAACACCAAGAAAATTATTAGATGTATCAAAAATTAATAATTTGGGGTGGAAAGCTAAAACTTCTTTAGAAGATGGTGTTAAAAAAACTTATACATGGTTTCAAAAAAATTATAACGATAAAAATACAAGATTATGAAAAAATTTAAAACTCGCAAAAAAATTTTAGAATGCCCAGAAACAAAAAGATTATTATTTGAATTTTTACAAGAAATGGGATTATTAAATGATGAAGAAGTGGAAATTAAAATAACTCATTTTATTGAAAGAAAAATGAAACAATGTAAAAACGAAGGAATATAATATAAAAATAAAAATTATGCAAAATTTAACAAAAATTGAAAAAGAGTATTTACTCTTAATGAAAAATCATTTAAAAGAAGATACTAATAATCAAGTGGTATTAAACATATTAAGACAATATGTAAAAACTGTTGATGCAGTAAACTTAACACAAGGTCGTGGTGGGTATAAAGGAGATGTTGATTGGACTGATGACCAACTTAGATAAAGAATATGAGATGTTACGAAGCAAATGATATTGCGTTTATTTATGAACATGTTTTATGGGAGTTAAAAAATGATCCTGATTATACTGCTTCTCCAAGAGGAATGGAAGTAAGAGAAATCAGGGATTGTTCAATGGAAATTAAAAACCCTATGTTGAATATTTATACAAATAAACATAGGAGTTCTAAATTAAAATATATAGCAGCTGAATTGTTATGGTATTTTAGTGGAACAAATAATCCAACTTATATTGAACAACATGCAAGCTTATGGAAACATCTGCATAACCAAGATGGAACTGTGAATAGTTCTTATGGAAATTTATTATTTACTGAGCGCAATGAACATGGATTTACTCAGTATAATTGGGTAATTGAATCACTTAAGAAAGATAAAGATTCCAGACAGGCATTCATGCACTTTAATAAACCTCATCATCAATTTTTAGAAAATAAAGATCAAGTTTGTACATTACAATCTTTATTTCATATAAGAAATAATGAATTGCATATGACATTAACTATGAGAAGTAATGATGTAATTTTAGGATTTATGACAGATTGGGCATTTTTTAGTGTTCTTCAATATCATGTTTATTTAGATATGAAAAAATATTATCCGGAATTAAAAATGGGGTCATATACTCATATATCTCATTCAATGCATTTATATGAAAAACATTATGATTTAGTAGAAAAAATGTTAGAAAATTATGATGGTGGAAGAGTATGTTTTCATGATTCTTTACCTCTCTTATCTGAAACTGTTTTAGATGAAAATGGAACTATTAAAGAAAAATATAGAAAAATACTAGAACCAATTAAAAAAGGAGAAAATCCGGATTATAATCAAACATCAGATAATCCATTAATTCAATGGTGTTTGAATCAGCTTAAATAAAACTAAAATTAAAAAATAACATATAAACAATAAAATAAAACAATTATGAAAAAAGGATTAACTGAAATTATTTTTGTATTAGACGAATCAGGCTCTATGGGAATGATAAAAAATGATGCCATTGGTGGATTTAATGAATTTTTATCTAATCAAAGAAAAATAAAAGGAGAAGCTGTATTTACATTTGTTAAATTTGATACAAGATATAATGTAGTTGAAGAAGGTGCATTATTAGAAAATGTGAATGAATTATCAGATGATAACTATCAGCCCGGAGGAATGACTGCTCTTTTAGATGCAGTAGGAAAAACCATTAATAAAGTAAGTAATAGACATGCTACGTTAGATGAAAGTGAAAAACCAGAAAAAGTATTGATGGTTGTTTTTACAGATGGCGAAGAAAATGCTTCAAACGAATTTAGAGAAACTAAAAAAGTAGCTAAATTAGTTGAACAAAAAGAAGATGAAGGATGGGAAATTTTATTCTTAAGAGCCGATATTGATGCATGAGCTGTAGGTGGTGGAATGGGATTTTCAACCAGTGTAAATATGGATAAATTTGATATGACATCAAATATGAAAAAAATGTCTAATTATACAGCAATGTATAGAACAAGAGGAGTGGCTGATGTTGATACATTTAATTTATCTGATGAAGAATTAGATAAACAAATGAAAGATTTACAAGATAAAAAATAAATTATGAAAATAGAATGGACACATAAGGCAGTAAAAATTAGTGATGTAAGAAAAGTCCGTAAATTTTATATAATTAGTGTAGATGATAAAAAAATTGATTCTCCATTATTTGTTGATCATAGAATTTTTGAAGGACGTCTTAATTCATATTATTTAAGAGACCCTAGTTCAATAGGCGATTTTTCTAGAGATGATGTTATACGAGTTAAATGGAATATGGTTATTAATAAAGGATATTTCATAAAATATGATCATGAGAATGAAATTGAAGAAGTTCATAAAGATCCAGAAAAATTTTATATTTCTTTTTTAGAAATTGATGGACCGTTAGGAACTCATATATCAAGTTAAAATAAAAAATAAAAATGAGTGAATGGAAAAAAGGTGATCCTATGAGGATCAGTATAGATAAAATTAAAGATGCCAAAATTGTAAACTGCAGTTGCGGTGGAGTAATGTTTTCAGAAAAAACGATGTTTAAAAGATTATCAGCGTTTATATCTCCTTCAGGAAAAGAAGAGTTATATCCTCTACAAGTTATTATTTGTGATAAATGTGGAAAAGTTCCAGCTGAATTAAATCCATATGACATGGTTCCAGAAGAATACGTGGCAACATCTATAAAATTAGATAATAAAATAACTAAATAAAATTATAAACAATTAAAAACAAAAGAACATAAATCAGTATTTTAAATGCGCAGTAAAAGTAGAATTTGAAGATGACAAAGGAAGAGTTAAATATAGAAGAGAAGACTATATTGTACATGCCTTAACACCAACAGATGTAGAATCAAAAATGACAGAACATCTTAAAGGATTAGATTTTGAAATAGCATCTATATCTTTAACAAAGATAATTGATATTATTAATTAAAATTTTGAAGGTGTTTTTATTTTGAATAAATAAAATATAACAATTTAAAATTATTTAAAATGAAAATGACAAACGGAAATCACGAGTTTAGATTTGTTGAACTATTTAATAACAAAGATGGTAAAACTAGCGGTTCTGGATTTATTGGTGTAATGATGGGGTTAATTGGTTGTTTAGCATTTATTGCTGCAATTGTTGGTTTTTTTCTACAAATACCTGATGTAATCCCATTTATGCAACAAACTATATTTTTTATAGGTGCTGCAACAGTATTATTAGGTGTTAGAAAAGTTTGGGGAAAGGATGTTCCAGAAAGTACTCCATTATTTCAATCTGATCCTAATGCCAAAGAAAAAGGATAAAAAATGCCGAATAATTACGATTTTTCTACATTACGAGATGTTAAAACAATTGATATTAATCCAATAGGTTGGATTAATCCATTAACTATTGAATATGGTATAGGAGAACAATTAGGTCCAACTTATTTTTGGAAAGTTAAAGGAACAAAACATACTTTTGTTATACCTATTTTAAGATTGAATTACATAAGTTCAGGGAAATATGGGAAACATTTTACAGAAGGTCTTG
>DAOWOJ010000099.1 GCA_030642125.1 Candidatus Aenigmatarchaeota archaeon
ATTATCAGTTTTTGTTTTTGGACCAAGTTTTGGTTTAATGTTTTTGAGTCCTAATTCTTCTTCTGCTTCTTTGATTATATTTTCATTATAGGTTTCGCCTTCATCAACAGTTCCTGCAACAGCAGGACCCCATTTTCTTGGATGATGAGATTTCATACTGTAGCGTCTTGCAAGAAGAATTTGGCCATTTGAGTTAGTAATCCATAAGGCAGAAACACGATAAATATCATTTTTCTCCAAAGTATCTATATTTTTATAACCGATAATCTTATCGTTTTCATCTACAATTATTATTTTTGGTTTAGTTGTTTCTACCATAATAAATATTGATAAATCAAGAACATTAAATATCTTCCGCTATTTTGCAAGTCAGATTCTACAAAACAAAAGGAAAAGAAATGTTTTCAAATTTCATTTAACATAGTGGATAAAAAAAATTGAGAGCCAATTAATTTTCCAAATCTTACTGCAATTGACAATAATAATAAAGATATCAATAAACATAAATTTTACAAATATATTTATATTTTCTTATATCAGCACAAACAATAGAGAACAAACAATATTTCAATGCAAAAACAAAACGACAATTTGCATGACATAGATCATATAGTAAGAATTATTTTTTATCATTGTTACAATCTTTCTTTCTTATTTCAAGTTCATCATAAGCAATTTGTTTTGCTTTATCAGAATAGAAAAAATCCTGTAGCTTAATGTTATTAATTAACTTATTATACAATTGCTGGAAACTAAACTTATTTCGAATTAAATCATCGGTAAATCCTGTTTTTGAAAATCTCCATAATTTATCTGCATCTCTTACTAATCCTTCATTTTTAGATATAAACCCATCTCTTGTATCATGCTGAGAAATAATTTCCAAAATTTCATTAATTAAATTTTGAGGATAGTTTACTTTATTTAAAATATTTTTACTAAGCTTAACACTAGCATCCTGATGTTTGTAGTTTACTTCCAACTTTTCATCTTTAGTTGCACTATTATCAAATATTATCATTCTTTCATCTTTAGTTAATTGACTCCATCCAATATCATGCAAAATAATTGCAGGAACAATTACATTTTCATTACCTTCTTCAGATTTCATTAACTTGAATGCATAACTTGTAACAATTTCAGCATGTCCTTTATCATCTCTTTTATCTTGATATGATAAAACTAATTTCCTAATTTTTTCAAATATTTCTTTCATATTAAAACTTGAAATAATATTAATTAATAAATATATCGATAGATGAACAAAAATAATTTTGCATAGCAAATTTGTATCTAGGATCTGCAAGGCAGAGTCTTTTAATCGCTGTTATGTGACCAGACGACTGAAAGAAAGAGGATCTGCAATACGTAATTGAGTAGTTTTGAAAAAAACCAGAATAGGTCATTCTTAAAACTCTAATAGCAATCAATACACAAAATAAAGGCAAGCATCTTTTATTTGGAATATTAACATAAACGAAAAGTTTATATATTATTGATTTATTATATTGTAAGGATGATTAAAATGCAAAAAATTTATCAAAGATTTGATTTGGATTTGGAAAAAATAAATAATTTGTGTCGTGAAGAATTATTAAACTTGAATCTTTATCAAGCAGGTAAAACAATAAGACAAGACTTGATAGAAAAAGGATATGTTGTTTTAGAATCCGATAAATGTTTTAGTGGGACTCCAGAGAGTATTATTATTGGTGGAGAAATTGGAAAAAATCATAAAGAAGATTTCTACAAACTTACAAAAAGTCTTGGATTACAGAGTATATATTATATGTCTGAAACATGTTATACTCAAATAAATGAAACAGATTAAGACGTGTTCCTTTTCTATTTTTTATGACTAATTCTCGATTATACTTAACATCTGAATTTAAAGAAATTTCAAATAAAGTGAGTTAAATGTGCAAATCACTAGTCTGAGTTCATATTTTTTATTTTTTCTAAAAAAAAAGATTATTTATAGTATTACATAAATCTTAATGCATGGATTACGAAAAACAAATTGCAAGAGCAGGATTGTATATTAAAGCAATTAAATTAAGGCCTGATAATCCTTTTACTTGGGCTTCTGGATTTAGAATGCCGATTTATAATGATAACAGAATGTTTCTTTTTTTTCCAGAATATAGAGAGTTATTAGCCAAAGGCTTTGAGCAAATTCTACAATCAGAAAAAATTATTTGTGATGTAATTGCAGGAACTTCAACTGCTGGAATCTCTCCTGCAACAACATTAGCAGATCATTTAAAAAAACCAATGATTTATGTAAGAAATAAACCAAAAGACCATGGATTACAAAATCAAATTGAAGGAATTGATGCTGAATCAGATTTACAAGAAAAAACAGTTATTTTAGTAGAAGATTTAATTTCTACTGGTGGAAGTTCTGCAGAAGCAGTGAAAGCAATAAGATACGCAAACGGAAAATGCAATTATTGTATTTCAATATTCAATTATGGATTAGATAAAGCTGATCAAATATTTAATAATTTAAATCCTTGTTGTAAAGTGTTATCACTTCTAACTTATGATACTTTACTAAAAGTTGCTAAAGAAATATCATATGTAAATGAACAACAATCTGAAATGTTGACTGAATGGAGAGCAGACCCTTTTAATTGGGGAGAAAAACACGGATTTCCAAAAATAGAGAAATGAAAATGAATCTAACAGATAAAGAAGAACAAGCAAGAAAAATGGTTTGCTTGCCTTTAGATGGACTATCTTCAATGTATGAAATGAGGGCAAGAATAGAAGAGTTAAGTCCTGTTGTTGGATTGTTTAAAATCGGAAAAGAAATTTATACA
>DAOWOJ010000075.1 GCA_030642125.1 Candidatus Aenigmatarchaeota archaeon
GATTTGATTAAAATCAGATTCTGTTTCAGTGAACTTTTTAACTAATATAGAATGTCTTATTTTTTCGCCTATTTCATTTAATTGAACTTCTAAGTATACGTCAATTGCTGAATGCAATAATCCTTCCACATTTCTTGGAAGATCTCCGCTATTATTTGTTAATATTAAAACTTTATCTTTGCCAATTATTTTTTTGAAAAATGATAACAATTTTATAATTTTATCTTCATCCAAATTATATTTTATTATTCCTGTTATGGAATCTATAATAATAACATTGCTATCATAAATTTTTTTTGCTGACATTAAACGATCTATAAAATCATATCTAGGTCTGACATTTGATATTAAAGGAAATACAGGTATATACAAAAGTTTATTATTTAAAAGAAATTTTGTTATAGGATAATTTAGTGAATGCATCTGTTCTATAAATTCCTTTGTTGTTAATTGAGTAGAAATAAAGCTAGTATTTATTCTATTTTTAAGAAATCCATAGAGCATTCGCTGAGAAAGTATGCTCTTGCCAGCACATCTCTTGCCTTGAATTAATATGATAGAACCAGATGGGAATCCATTAGCTAGCTTTTCACTTAATTCATCAGTATCTAAATAAAAATTATATTTTTTCATAAAGCATTCAAAATTATATTACATATTTTAATGTATCAGATATACCATTACCCAAGACTACTTTTACAGTATGATATCCACGATACACAGGAGCACTTTTTGTTTTAATTAACATGACATCGCCGATATCCGAAAAATGAGAACCAGATTCGATAATTTTATGTTGTTTATCATATTGTTTGTTATTTAGGTTAGTTACAGTAAAATTTTCAATACATATACCATCTATTATAAGGTTTATGTCAGGTATAAATATCTTAGATCTTCCTGTGTTTTTAACGTAAAATTTATTATTTGTTATATACGGATCGTTTATTATTTTTATGTCAGTTATTAACTCTCCTGCAAATACTTTTGTTTTTTCATTGAAAGAATCTGTTATTCTACCAACATTCATTACCATTACACTAGATACACTAGATGCTAATAATAATGCTACTATGAAAAATATCATATGACTCATAGATGTTGCTGGCATAATTATACACTATTTATAGTTAATTGTTATATTATATAAATAAAATTTATAATGTAATTATACTATAATCAGATATTCCAGCTTTTGTTATAATTTTAAATCTATGTTCTATTATTTTATTATTCAAATAATAATTATATCCATTAACTGTTATTTCAATTTCCGTTTCAGGAAACCAAACGCTTGGCTTCGCATAAAATTGTTCTATTAAATTTCCATCTATCAACAAATTCATCCTATTAGAATCCAATATTTCTGATCCTGTATTTCTTGCAACAATTCTCATATTATGCCCATTTGTTTTTATGTTTTCTATGTCTATTCCACTTTGCAATTGTTTTATTTTTATATCTAGATAATCATTAGTTGAATTTTTAATCAAGAAAGCACTTTCACTTACTCTAGAATATGTCATAAGTAATATTCCTATAAACGCAAGAAAAAATATAGATAACGCTGCGGATATGCTAAATCCCACTAAATCTCCCCTGTTCTGGTTTTGATTTTATTCATTTCGTTATCTAAGGATATTAATAAATTCTCATCGATTTTATTCCCTCGAAGTTTTTCTATGAATAATAAAGATTTCATATGATCTGTTGATAGCAAATCTGTAAATCTTTTATTTTCACTTTGTTCTGCAGTAATCCCTATTCCTTTTGAATATGTTAGTAATAATGTCAATATTTCATCACTTATCCAGTTTAAATCAACATAATATTCTAATAATCTAGGTAAATTTTCTTTTCCTACTTTTTTGCACATTGACTCTATCCATTTCATCAAAATTATATCAGATGTAAAAGTTGGTTCAACTTTAGATAATCTTGGACCAGATAAAAATTCTTGTTGCATTACTTTTTCGTTGCTTTCTATTTTTTCAGATATAATATTTTTTTCGTTGCTTTTTATTTTTGTAGATTCTACAAATGGATTTACTTGATTCGAAATAAATTCATACATAGATACCATATTTTTCATGTTTTCATTAATTTCTTTAACATGTTCTTTTAGAGTATATAACATTGTATCGAAACTAGCAAGTCTATTTTCAATTGATAGAATACGATCTAAAATGTCTCCTCCTTCTGGACGTTCCAAAAAAGATTTTCCATGTACATTATTTTTTTCGATATTTTTAATCAAATTTGATTCTTCATTTTGTTCTTCTTCTAATTTGATTAAATTTCTGACGTCATGAGTAGAAACTTCTTCTTTTGGTTCATTAACATTTTTTTTCTCTCTAAATTTATCTAATAACATAATTTTACCCTATTTTTAATTAAATAAAAAAATAAAAATAATTTAACTTAATTTAAATGAATATAATTTAATATGCTCCTCCCATGTTTCCCATGTTCATACACATTTGCATACAACTCATACAATCAAATGTTGGACATCCTTTCATTTTTCTCATTTTTTTCACCTCCATTTGTGAATCCAAATATAACAATATTTAATATTTAAAATATATATTTTTTTTTATGGGTACAATTGTAGTTGTTTGCTTGATGTTGGTAAGAATATGAAACCAGCTGATGAAGAAGCAGCTACGTCAGGTCTCAATGTTATTTTTATTCTACTGTATGATTCAAGCGGCTTTGTATTTAAGTTTAGTGACATATATTCACCTGCTTCTATTAATATATCAGAATTTCCTCTAATTGTTCTAGCTGTAAATTGTTGTGATCTAAATTGATTTGATCTAATTAGAGATCCTTGCAATTGATATGTATCTAAAATTCCTTTTCCGTCTGATATCTCAATTGTTACTCTTTTAATGTCTATATCTTCACTTCCAGCATTAATGAAACTCTAATATCTAATGATCTAACAAATCCATTTTGATCCATTGTACCATGTATAGTATCTATTTTCAATCCACTAGCAGTTTCTCGTACTGTTTCTTTTGCTACAGCTGTTGATTTTGATTGTAACATACCAGATGTATTAATCAGTACACCTGCTGCAACAGCAGCAACAAGTATCATTGCTACGAATATTATCATTGTTCCTATTCCTTGTTGTCCCCTTTTAGTTTTCTTATTATAATTTATCATTAAAAATACCTCCTATTTTATATAAAATAAATATATGCTTTATATATCAAATATAGTTCGCGTACCTTATAAAGATTAAGAAATTTTAATAAATAATAAAATGAAATAATGAATGAAAATAATATAATTGTAATGTGTTTAATTTGTTTTGTGTTTGGTATGTTTTTATTATTTTTTTCTGTTCAAAAAATATTTCCAAAAAGTATTGAAATAAATGAAATTCAAAAATCTGATATAGGTAAATTAGTTCAAATAAAAGGAATCGTATCAGATAAAAAAATTTATAATAAACATGTATTTTTAAAAATAAA
>DAOWOJ010000089.1 GCA_030642125.1 Candidatus Aenigmatarchaeota archaeon
GTTGGGAAATGCCTAGAATCCCTGCCGCAGCAGACTGGTTGCCGCCGGTTTGTTTCATGGCCTTTTCCACAAGTTCCCTTGAGGCCTCTTTAAGGGTGGGAAGAGAACTGGACGGCTCCTCTTTTGTCCCGGGTACTGATCCAAAGGAACCTGATCCAGAGGAACCATGATTTATTATGTCTCTTTGAAACAAATTTTTTAATTTTCTTTCCTCATTGTTTTATTCTGTGGTAAAATAATATCTCAAAGTAAAATTAGCAAGTTTATCTTGGATTTTATTCTTATTTTCTTTAGATAAACATATTTTATTGGAGATTTTATGACAGACAACGCAAACTTAAGAAAGTATGTTTTTTTATATAAAAATATTCCTTCAGAAAAAGCAAAGGAACATGCTTACGCAGAATTGATCAGGATTTTTCAAGAATTAGCATTCGATAAAAATAAGAAGCACCCAAACAAAATCAATGATTTGATTTCATGGCATAATGAGTTTTTATCAACAAATGATCCATATTTTACAAAAGAAGGGCGTTACTTTGGAAATGAAAGTTATTTTTCTCATTTTTTTTACAATATGAAAGATGTTTCTTTTCGAAAAACATATTATATTTTTAAAATTAGAAATTACTTTTCAGAAAGCTTTTTTAAAGCTGAGACACCTACGCCGCCAGAAATATTCCCATGGACCATTGTTGAAATGAAAAGCAACAAATATAACATCCTTGAACCACCATTTGAAATTCAAGGAACATTTAAAGTATTTGAAACTGCCGATGATTTAGTTCACTACATTGATAATTTCAGTAAAAGTCATTTTAATAAAATCTAATACTTTGTTTTTTTTATTTAATATGGATAATCTAAGAATGATGGTGATACATTGTTTGATATACTAGTTGTTTTTATAAATTTTCATTCTGTTAACTTCATTGTTAAGTACTTTTCCTACATGATTGATTTAATTTCCAGAAATACAATACTCCAGAATGGCATTATGATTGTTACATTATTTTGTCTGTCAGAAAGTATGGTCCTGCTTCTTTCCCTCTTAGTACTACTGCGTAAACCTATAATTTTAAGAAGAGAATTATCTAATATTTCAAAAAAATTTGTGATTACTGAAAACAGCACCTACTCATTTATCCAGTCAACATTAAAACACAAGAGGATTTTATTTACAGAAAAGTTTAATTTCTTCTTCCAGAGTATAAAAAATTCACGGTCTTTTTTTCCTCAATATACATTTAATAAACTTTCATTATTTATTTCTCTTTTGAATGTTGTCGTTTTATTCATTATTCTTATTAATATTCAATCAATGCTATCGTTCAGAATCATTCTTTTTGTTTTTTATTTTTCCCTTCTATGTTTTATTGTCTTTTTATTAGCTAATCTGTTCACAATCCGTTTGATGATTCACCCAAAAAAATGCCTGAAAATCAATATAAATAACGTTTTTCGTGAAGAAAAACAAAAATTTGACAACGCATGCAGCAATAAAATACAGCAATTCCTTTCAAAAAAATATGGAACAATCCAGGATTTTCTTGAAAAAGATATCCATAAAACTCCATCTTTTTTTAGAATTAACGGCCCAAAATGGATAGATTTTCAAAATGGTTTCATTGTTAAAGACTCTACTGTTAAAAAAATATTAAAAATTATTGATGCACAAAATGTATATATTGAAATGGGGCCTTCGACTGGAAAAACTACTTTCGCATCATACATCGGATATGAATTGGCAAAACACAATAAACCTGTACTATATATTTCTTTCAAGAATAAATCTATTACTCAAACAGAAGCTTCAGAACTGGTTTTTTTACTTAAGGAATGCAGGGGGTATCTAATTTTAGACGACATCCATCTGTCTAAAAAAGATAATTTGTTGCAGAACACTGATTTTTCAAAATTATCAAGCAGAGTTATCGCTCTTAGTAGAGAAAGAATTAAAGATCAAGCTTTCGCAGGTTCTTTCAAAACACAGTCAAACTTAAATCTTAAAATTATTGAGAGATTTATTTCTATCACAAAACGAGAAACCAATCATGCTGAAGCAATTAAAAATATTTACACAAACCGTCATATCCTTGAAACCTATTCAAATTTGTTTGTTCTTGGGTTAGAGCTTAATGCAATTAAAAAAAATGAATTTGTAAGAGACAGTGTTGTAGAATTAATTGAGAAAAGTAAGGCAGATAATATTTTGCTGCCAATAGCTCTGCTGTACCAAAATGAAATTCCAATTAGAAAAGACTATTTATTAAAAACTTTGTTGATAGATCCAAAAACTCTTGAGCAAATATGTCATTCTAACTTATTATTTTCATTTAAAAAAGATAATGGACACACATATATAGGCCTTTGCAATTCAGAACTGGCAAAAATAATTGTTTCTCTGTATAGAGAAGAACCTTCATTTGGTGAAGATATTAAAAGAAAAATATTATATTCATTTTCTCCGCTTGAAACACATAGCTTCTATAATTCAAGTAAATTCCTTTTTTATTACCTTTATCGTTTCCCCAAAGAAGGAAATCTTGTTTTATCAAGAATTAGTATAGATTTATGTAACAAACTCGCCAAATATAATGGTATATCAGAATTATTTATTCGAATCCTGCAAAATTTGTCTTTTTTCAGTTCAAATTCTTCCTTTAATTTGAAAAACTCGGATCTTAACTCTATTTTTTCTTCTATTCCACTTTCTGTAATTGAATCTTGTATAAGCAGGTTGGGATCCAAATGCGATTTAAACAGCTTTATAAAAATATTTAAAACCTATAAAAAATTTACACAGCTACATGTATCAGTATTTATTACAAAAATTAAAGAAAGCAACAATTTATTGGATATCAGTTCACTTTTTAATCTGCTATACGAAATGGATTATGTAGATATTGACAAAATTCCTACAAGTTTGCTTACAATAAAAATCCAGGAATCAGATAATTTATCGGATACTGGTTTTTTTCTTAATACACTTCAAACAACGCTATCTCCAGATTCATTAGAAGTCATTATAAAGCTTTTACCTGTTTCCGTTTTTATTAAACAAATTAATGAAACAACCAATCTAAATTATATATGTAA
>DAOWOJ010000060.1 GCA_030642125.1 Candidatus Aenigmatarchaeota archaeon
CCTAGCCCCGCTTCTGCTGAATATTTTTTTATTTCTTCCTCATTAAATACTATTTCCACCATGGTAATAACTCCTCTTCTCCAATATTATCTATAAGATTCCACTCTTCTATAAAATTTCCTTTTTTTCTACCAAGCAGATAAATTTTAGATTTTTCATTCATATTTTTTTTGCAAAAAGTTATAACTTTTTTTATTCCTTTATTTTTTTTTGGTATAATTGAAAACAAATATCCTGTTCTTTGTAAAAAAGAAGATTTTTCTTTTGAAATAAGTTCCAAGAAATTAGTCCAGTTTATTTTTCTTGAATGATGAATTGCTTCTAAAGTTTTCATGAAAGGAACAATTCTGTAATATCTTAATGAATCATATATTGCTTTTTCAGGAAAAGCAATTTTACTTTCTAAATTAACAAACTTGAAATTTATAGCAGGAAAATAGATAAGTTTGTAATTACCTAAGTTATATTCACATCGTTTTTTGGAAGCAATGTATATATTAAAAGGATATTCAGAAATAAAATTATAGTGGTAGAAAGCTGCAGTTAAAGATATATATCCTGTTTCAAGGATTGTTGCAATTTTGAAAGGATCAAAATTCTTTGATACATAAATCCCTTTTTTGGGAGACAAAATAATTCCTTTTTTAACCATATTTGAAAGTGTAACTCTCAATGAATCTTCAGAAGTTAGGTTGTACTCTTTAAGAATTTCATAGCTTAGAATTTCCCCTCTTTCAATATATTCTTTTAGTTTAGTTGCAGTTCTCATAAATAATAAATATTATCTTAACTATTTATAACTTTTGAAACTAAAATAAACAACCAAAACTTCAATAATAACCACAGAAAGAACTTCGGCAAGGATACCCTTGTTTAGTGAAATATTCTCAATAACTACTAATTCATTTTCACTAAAAGATCGTAAAGATGAGATAATTTGCGGTCTATTTTTAAAGCTGTTTATTGTTGTGTTTTTTGGAATTTATTCTTATTTAATGGTATTACTTATTCCACATAAGTTCTATCTATAGTTCTGACTTCTCTTAATAGCATAAATTAATTGGAACTTGAGCTCGTATTTGAAAAAGAGGATTTTATAAATCATCTTATATAACTTTTATTATGATAGATCCACATGTACATTGTAGAGATGGTAAACAAACATATAAAGAAACCATACGACATGTTTTCGAAATTGCTAATAAGCAATGTGTAGAAAAGATTTTTGATATGCCTAACACAAATCCACCAATTCTATATGAAAAAGATATTAAAGAAAGGTTAAAACTTGTTCCAGAAAATCAAAAAGGAAATTATTTTTTATATATCGGTGCAACATCTAATAAAAAACAATTAGAAGAAGCTGTGAGATGTTATGATAAATACAAGGAAATTGTTGGTATTAAATTATATGCAGGTAAATCAATAGGAAATCTTGCTCTTATTAATGAGAAAGCACAGAAAAAATTTTATCAAATTCTTTCCAATTTAGGATACAAAGGTGTTCTTGCAGTACATTGTGAAAAAGAGATTTATTTGAAACCAGAATTATTTGATCCAGCTATTCCTATTACACATTCTTATGCTAGACCGAAAGAAGCAGAGATTGAATCTTTAAAAGATCAAATAAAATTTTCAGAAGAAAGTAATTTTAAAGGTAATTTACATATTGTTCATGTTTCATGTCCAGAATCTATAAAATTAATAGATAAAGAAAGAAAAGAAATGAGAATTACTTGCGGAGTAACACCTCATCACATTTTATGGAGTAATGAAATGTTAAACAGACCAGATGGTTTGCTTTATAAAATGAATCCTCCATTAAGAGATGAAAAAGATGTGGAAACATTAAGGCAATATTTAAAAGATGGGAGAATAGATTGGATTGAGACCGATCATGCTCCACATGCTATTGGAGAGAAATTATTTACACCTTTTCTATCAGGGTATCCTTCATTATATCTTAAAGATTTTGTGAGTAAGTTTTTGCCAGATATAGGTGTAGATAAAAAATTGATTGAAAAATTAACATTTGAAAATATTTACAAAATATTTGAGAATAAATTAAAATAAAATTCGACTGCTTCCGAACTCTAAGCAAACTTTCTGGTTGCTTGTTCTCACATCCATTCTGGTCTGTTAACAATGATTAAAAGGAAATTCCTGTAGGCTCCATCCAAATTCGGTTTTGTTTGTTGACTTAAAACAGAACTTTTCTTAATCGCGATGTTAGGTGTAATTTAGAAACTAGCTAAGTACCAGGCGTTTCTATAATTTTTTTCTTCCTTAGTAGTTTTCCTTCCAAATATTTTGTTTCTGTGCGGAAATCTGCCAAATTTTGCTATAATCTCATTATAAGTATTTGATGCGTGATATATCCATTCAAAGGTTTTTGAATCTTTTTCATAAAGTTCTTTGAAAATTTTGTTAGCTATTTTTTGATGTTCAAGATTTTCGGAATGGTGATATGGGAAAAATGCAAACATAATTTCTAATGGTAAAAGTTTCTTATATTCAGAATTTTCAAATAGTTCTGCGGTTATTTCGCGAGCAAGTTTATCAGTATCATATATTCTAGGATTATCATCAAAAATAAATCTCGGAGCTTGATCGTAAATTAATATTAATGCAAGTTTCCCTTTAATTGTCTTTCTCCATAGTTGGAGTTTACTTTGTAGTATTGCCCAATAATACTTTTTTAGAGTATCTTTTGATTTTGAGATTGTTTTAATTCCAAACTCTATATTTGGCCATTCTTGAATGAATATTTTAATAATATCTTCTTGTTTGTATTTCATTTGACTATTCATATGGTAAATAAAAGATAAACAAATATAAAAGTAGTTCGTTTCCAAACTTTTTTGACTTTGTTTGAATGTTGCACTAAATTTTTACAATTCGCCAGCTTTGAATCAAATGATTTATATATCAATCGAATTTAATTAATATTGTGAGCAGAACTGCTGTTGTCATATTAGATTTACATAATTGTTTTATTACAAGTAAAATAAAATTTCTTCCTCAAAAAATAAAAGATCATATTGAATCACAAAAATATGATTTTATTATATTTTCAAAATTCATAAATTCAGAAAGTTCAAATTTTGTTAAAAAATTAAATTGGAATAAATGCAAGATTTCTCCTGAAATTGATATTGTCTCTGAACTTTCTGAAATAGCTTTGCAAAATCATATTTTTGAAAAAAATGCTTATTCAATATTTAAATTAGATGAATTTGTTGATTTTTTGAGTCAGAACAAAATTTCAAAATTGTTTTTTTGTGGTTTAGATTTAGATTCTTGTGTTCTCGCTTCTGCTTTCGAAGCATTTGATTTAGGATTTGATTTTGAAATTTTGTATGATTTATCAATCGGTTATGCTAAGATTGATCTTGATAATTCTATAAAACAGATTTTTAATCGTAAGTTGTAACAAAGGTATACGAGATACGCTGCGCTTTCATTTTGCTACGCTTCATTCTGATCACTTAACAAATGATATACGGTTAAGTCTTCATATTGTGCTTCACAGAAATTTTTATTTCTCAAAAATTTCTCTAAATTCTGATGTTAAGCGATATATTACTTTGGAGAAATCACAAAAATTATAGGTATAGTTAATATGATAATAATTATGGAATGTTTATTATGTAATGAAAATGATAATTCAGATAGCATTTGGATTAAAAAATATGAATATTGGAATGTTCATGCTTGTTGGTTTCAACATACATTAGGAACTCTTGGTGTAATTCTAAAAAGACATTCAGAAAGTTTTTCTGATTTAACTAAAGAAGAAATTGAAGAACTAGGTGAAATAATTAAAGTATCTCAAAATGCTTTAAATAAAGAGCTTCATAC
>DAOWOJ010000002.1 GCA_030642125.1 Candidatus Aenigmatarchaeota archaeon
GCAATGAACTTTGTGGAAATGGAGGCGGATCGCAACAAATAGGAGAAGGACATTGTTCGAATAAAGAAAAATTGGACATTATTATAAAAAAATTAAAACTAGAAATAGGAAATTAAATACGATCTATTTTTGTTCCTGCGATTCCATAATCATGTGTTTCTGTTATCATAATTTCAACTCTCTTGTTCATATAATACACTACCATAAATTCGATAATAAATATTATAATTATTAGTATAATCAATAATATCAATATTAAAATATTTTTCATTATTATTAATAAAAGCTTATATACTATATGTTGATAATTATATTATGGAAGAAAAAGCTAATGCTGGTGTAAGGTTTGTATCATCTATAATTGATTCATTTATACTTATGATTATTGGATCCATTTTTGCATTTATTCCATATGCTGGATCTGTGTTGCCGGCTATATTAAGCATTTTATATTTCACTTATTTCTTTGGAAATGGCCAAACTTTTGGTATGAAGGCAATGAAAATAAAATTAATTGGGACAAAGGGAGAATATCCTATAGGATATAAAAAAGGATTTATCAGATGGGCAGGAATGTTGGTTTCCGGTGCAGTTATTGGTTTAGGGTATATTTGGATATTGATAGATAAAGACAAACAAGGATGGCACGATAAAATAGCGGACACATATGTGGTAGAGTTTAAAGAGTAGTGCAATGTATATTATTATGATACGCTATTCTTTAACATAATTTTTTTATATTATTATTTGCTTAATTAAACTTTTTTTTATTTTTCAATACAAACAACATGTTTTTCTAAATTTATAGTTATTTATTAATTATAATTATGCGTGAAATTGTTGCTAGAGGAGCAGAGGCCGTTTTATATATTGATAATGGCAAAATAATAAAAGAAAGGATTGATAAAAGGTACAGAATAAATGAGATAGATGAATTATTAAGAAAAAATAGAACAAAAACAGAAGTTAAATTATTATCTGATGCAAGAAGAAATGGAGTAAAAACACCTAAAATTTTAGATGTCGACGAAAAAAAAATGATAATAATTATGGAGTTTGTGAGTGGAGATACTATAAAAGAATGTTTAAAAAATGATAAAAAATGTGATGAAATTTGTGAGAAAATAGGGATATCTATTGCTAAATTGCATACAGCTAACATAATCCATGGCGATCTTACTACATCAAACATGATTTTTTCTAATGAAGATGTTTATTTTATTGATTTTGGTTTAGGTTTTTTTTCCAATAAGTTCGAAGATAAGGCTGTTGATTTGCATCTACTAAATCGCGCATTAAGATCAACTCATTTTAATATTTTAAATAGATGTTGGGACATAATTATGAAAGAATATAAAGATAATTATGTTTATTATGATAATGTATTTAAAAAATTAATTGAGATAAAAAGTAGAGGAAGATATTTGTCAAGAGGCGAAAAATAATGGAATTTCAAACAATGGATAAAAGTTTACCTAGCGATTATAAAAAAGAAGAAATAGAAAAAATTATTATAAAATTATTGAAAGAAGAAAAAAATCCTTCTATGATAGGCATGATATTAAGGGATTCTTATGGAATAGGTTCTATAAAAATGAGAACAGACAAAACGCTTAGTCAAATATTGAAAGATAATGATTCTTTACCAAATTTACCTGAAAATTTATTTTTTTTAATAAAAAAATCAATAAGTTTGAGAGAACATTTATTAAAAAATAAAAAAGATTTTCATTCTAAGAGAGGATTAGAACTTACAGAGTCAAAAATAAGAAGATTGGCAAAATATTATATTAGAAAAGGAGTATTACCAGAAGATTGGAAATATGATCCTGAAAAAGCGAAGTTATTAATTTAATTTTCATGGTTTTAAAATGGAACATGTTTTAAATTCTGCTGTGGATGAGATAATAAGGGTTAGAGACAACGGGGACATCATAAGAATTGTTTCTCATTTTGATGCTGATGGTTTGACATCTGCTGCTATAATAATGAAGGTCATGCAAAGAATACATGCAAATTTTCATTTATCTATAACAAATAGGTTGGATGAAAATATAATAAATAAACTAAAAAACGAAAACAGAGAATTATATATTTTTACAGATATAGGATCTTCTTATTCAGATGTTCTTAATTTGAAGAATGTTATAGTATTGGATCATCATCAACCAAAGTTTGAACATGATATAATTCATGTTAATCCGTTATTATTCGGAAAAGATGAGTGTTCTGGATCAGAAGTTACTTATTTTCTAGCCGATAAATTTGGTGGTAATGAAGATCTGTTGGATTTGGCTATTATAGGAGCTGTTGGTGATTGTATGATAAATTATGATTCCAAATTGAATAAAAAAATAATAGATTTTGCAATAAAATCAAATTCTATACAAAAAAAACGTAGCATTAAAATTTTTAGTAAATGCACAAAACCATTATACAAGGCTGTGTCGTCTAGTTTTGATATGAATATACCAGGAATAACAGGAAATGAATCTGCGGCTGTTCAGTTTTTATCTGACATAGGAATTTTAAATAATGATCATACGAGGACATTTTCTGATTTAACAAAAGATGAAGAAAAAACATTAGCAGATTCAGTTATAATTAAAAGAATAGAACATAATGAAGATAATCCTGATTCAATTTTTGAAGATACTTATTATTCAAATAGATTGAAAATGAATGCGTCAGAGATTGCGATGATTCTAAATGCATATGGAAGATTGAAAGAAGCCCATCTTGGTGTTCTTTTTTGCCTTGGAATAGAAAATAATTACAAAAAAATATTGATTAAATAATAGAAACAGACAATGCTTTTTATTGTTTTGCAGGAAATGAGATAGAAGAGAATTTAATTGGTACAATAACTTCTATATATTCAAAGTCAGCAATTCGAGAAAAACCAGTATTTGGAGTGGTAGATATAGATAATGGTAATATGAAAGTTTCTCTTAGAGGATGTGAATTTAATATGAAATATATTTTGGATATGTTATGTGAACAGATAGGTGGAGAATCAGGCGGACACGAAAGGGCAGCAGGAGCTATAATTCCTATTACATCAGAAAAAGTATTTATTGGAACTGTAGATAAAATAATAAATAAAGTTGGTGCATTAAATGATTAAAAAAGTTAAAGGAAAAATATGGTTCGATGTATTTTCCCCAGAACAATTTGGAAATAAATTTATTGCAAGTGTTTTGATAGGAGAACCGAAGAAATTGATAGATAAAAAAATAGAAACAAAACCAAGAAATTTAATGACTGGAATAGATAATTTCTATTTAAAACTAATTTTTAGGATAATAGAAGTAAATGAAAACGCCAAAACAGAATTCTTTGGTTTTGAATATCCTAGAGACTATATAACTAGAATGGTAAGAAGAAGATCAAGCAAAATAGATCTTATTATGAATTTCAAATCAATAGAAAACAAACGCATTAAAATGAAAATCATGGTTATAACATTTGGAAGAGCAAGATCTTCTGTTATTTCTGATTTAAAGAAATATATAATTGAAATAATGAATGATATATTTGACAAAACGGATACAGAAGTATTCATAAATGAAGCGATAAATGGCATTTTAGAGAAAGAGATTAAAAAGAAAGCATTAAAAATATTTCCATTAAGATTTGTTTTGATAAAGAAGTTTGAAATTTTATAATTTGCCAGAATGGCAGAGCGGTAATGCGCTAGCCTGGAGATTGATTTAGAAAATATTACAAACAAATGATTACTATCAGATAGCTAGTGGGTCTTTGACCCTCCAGGGTTCGAAGGTACATTTTTAAAGTATCGAAAATCCCTGTTCTGGCGTTAAAATTTATAACCAATTTTCTCAAATGTTTTTTTCATTTTTAATGAATCTAGTTCAAGCATAGGACTTTCGCATATAATTGTGATATCTATGTTTCTTTTCATTATTTCTTTCGCTAATGCTTCGAAATCTGGGTGTTTATTTATTGGGAGATGTCTTTTTTCTCCTTTTGGACCGAATTCTATACCACTGAAATGTGTATGAACAAATTTTATTTTAAATTCTTCAAGAATATCGAAAATATCAGAGTAATCTATTTTTCCTTGTTGTCTAGCATAAATATGTGCCCAATCGATTACTGGAACACATCTATTGTTTTTTTTACATATTTCAATTATTTCATTTAATGTACCAAATTGACATGTTTTTCCTGTTGTTTCTAATCCTAAATTAACATTCCATTTTTTATTTTTTATTATGTTTGACATTTCATCGCAGCTTTTTTTAACTAAGTATAATGCTTCGTTTTTCGATAATTTTCCATAATATGCTAGATGAAAAACTATTGTTTCTGCTCCCATATAAGAACCCCTTTCACATGATTCTAATATTCTACTTTTACTTTTTTCTATTTTTTGTTTTTCTGCTGAACAGAGATTTATGTAGTATGAAGCATGTATACTTAATTTTATATTGATGTCAATTGCCAATTCTTTTATTTCTTTTGATTGATCATTTGATAAATATACATTTCTAACAAATTCTATCTCTTGCGCATTTAAATTTAATGTTTTTAAATATTTCAATGATTCTATTGTTCCTTTATTTTTCATAGAATAGCATTTTCCAGACGGACCAAGATATATATGTGCCATATAATTATTTCAATCAACTAAAATAATACATGTCCAAATTTATGTAAAAACATTTCCATGACTATTACTAATACGGTCATTACTATTACATGTTCTGGTTTGAATTTTATTATTCCGTCTCCTTCATCTTTAAATCTAGTTAATCCTGCAATTTGATTTGGCATATATTTGTCTTTTTTTCCCATTTTTATCAACTATTATTTTGTTACAAAAGTTTTAATTTTTTTGTTAAATTATCTATTTTTCTATCATCATCTGGTCCTATTCCTAGGCATGTTATTGTTGGTTCGGAAAATTCTGTTAATCCAGCGTCTACTACTAAAAAATTAGGTATTTTTAATGTATTAGCTTTATTTTTAATTTCAAATAGTTCATCTAGATTATATATTTTTAAGATAACTATCTTTTCTCCTGTTTTTTCCCATATTTTTGTGTTTAACCATTTTGATTTATTTTTAGATCCTAAGCTTGCGTGGCAAGCTTGTGCACATGATTTTCCTATTGGCATTTTAAGTTCTTTTCTAATAATTATAATTTGTTTCATAATATTATATCCCAAGAAAAAACAATATGCATGGTAGCAATAATATTCCCATTAAATTTATTTTTTTTACTTTTAAAAATGAAGTTAAAATTCCTAATGATGTTGAAGTAAATAAAATCAACATTCCAATATATCCTGTTAAATATATTGTCATAAAATTTATTATAATTATAGTTATTATAGATATAGTTCTATAATTCACTTTTTCAACAATTTTTGCAAATACCTTTCCAAGTTTTAATGTTATTATAGATGCGATTCCAGCAGATATTAGTGCTATTGAGATTAAAAAAAGTAAATCATAAAATGAAAAATTATATAATATTTCTTTTATTGCAATTGCTGTTCCGCTTCTCGCTTTTCCGATTGTGTATATTGATATAAATGAGAATATAGAATTTGCTGTATTTATCCCACCCATTGCTATCAATAGATCTTTAGTAGACGCACCAGTGAATTCTGATGCTAGAACAGTTGCTTGAGCTGATCCAACGCCTGGCAGGCTACCTACCAATAAACCAGATGCCAATCCTGTTATAATTCCTTTTTTCGTGTTTTTTATTTCAATATTTTTTGTTATTTGTTTTGGAATATCTGGATTTACAGATAATGATATAATCAAAGTGCTAAGTCCAAATAAACCTGTTAAACTTGGAAATATAGAATTTGGTACATTCAAGATTAACATTCCTAATATTCCTGAGAATAAAAATATTATGAATGCTGTAATTTTTCTTTTTTCTAGAAGTATCATCCACAAGCATATAAAAATTAATATAAATGCCATATACGGAAAAATAAAATTGTATAATAATGGAATTACGAATAATAAGATTGGTAATGCTATAGTCGTTATTATGATAATTCCAAGTCCTCCGATTACAGTTAATACAACTGCTTCGTATCCAATTCCATTTAACATAAATGTATGACCTGGTAAAACAGACAATATTGTTGATTCATCTGGAGCTCCGAAAAATATTGATGGTAAAAAGTCTAAAAAACTGTTTGTAATTGTCATTGATACTATAAATGCGATTAAGTTATACGATACTTCTGTTTGAAATAATAAAGATAAACATAATACAGCTATTAAATTCGGGTGTATTCCTGGTATAATTCCTGTTATTGTTCCAAATAGAATACCTAGTAAAATGAATTCTATAATTAATATCATAAAAAACATTTAATTAAATGTTGTTATCTTAATGTTCGTTAACTATTGGTTTGAAATTTTTAATAACTTTTTCAAAAGTTGGTTCCATATTTTCATAAATTAGTTCATTTGCGTAGAAGTCTAATTCATATAATATGTTATCTTCTACTATCAAACACATTTTTGCTATATTAGCTTTTTCATATGCAGCATTTATTTCATTTGTAAAAATAAGTTCAGTACATTTATGTCTTCCAATCTGTCTCTTTTTTGTATTTACTTTTTCAAATCTATTATTATAAAGTCCTATAGGTACGGCATTTCCATTCTTTACTTTGCTTTTCATTTCATTTATTTTTTTATTCATATCATTTTCTGCTAGAGATTTTGATAAATAATATTTTGGAGTTTTAATTTTTATTCCGGCTATATATGTATTGTTTGCACTCCTAAAAGTATATTGTGTAGATATATCACCATCAAGTTTTGTACCACTAATGAGACTTTTTGCAGTGTTTCCCCATCCATCTATTTCATTTGTTGGAAGGATTGCATTAAATCCATATATTAATTTATTTCCATCTGGAACTGTTTTCACAGTTCTATATTTAACATCTACAAAACCTTCTTTAGTTTTTATTTTTTCTATACTTTTTACTTCTTTCGTAACTTCATCAGAATTGAACAATGAAAAACATGAAACAATAGATGGTAAAACAAATATTGAAACAATCATTATAGCAAATAATATTTTAAAATTAGTATTCATTTTATCATTTATATTATATAATTGTATATATAAAAACATTTTTATCTATAATTGCTTGACATCAACAACGGGCATGTTTAAAGATCTATATGATCTTAGTGGTTCTCGTCTCTATAGTATAGGTAGAGGAGGAGATAATAATATTGTTTTAACATATTCTGATCCAAAAGTTTCAGAAAATCATGCAATTATTGATACAAAACTGCCAGAAATTGTTGATTTAGGAAGTTTTAATGGAACATATGTTAATAAAAAATCTGTAGGACGTCTTTATGTTAATAATCATAATGAATTTTCTGAAGATATAAAAACATTTGTGGAAATTATCAAGCAATTTCTGGAGAAGTTATAAACGAAGATGTTTTAAGACAAACTTTTAATATGGGTTCAAGTAATCTAGAAGATGGTGACACGATAACCATCGGCACAAAAGAATATATCTTTCATGTTATAATAGATGATTAAGTAACTTAACAAGAGCAACATTTGTTAATTTTTTTATTATTTTAATCTAAAATATACGAATATGTCCAATTGCCATTCTTTCCATTACTATAGAACTTGTAAATTGAGTAGCTGTCCAAATTATAATTATGTATATAATAATCAATGTTATTAAATACATAATTTTTTTATCTTCAGATGTTTTCATTAATATTGGTAAACCAATTAACATGATATATATTCCATATATCGATGCCAATACTACTAAAAATGATATTGATGGTATAATATACAATATTCCTGATACCAACCATGGCGTTGACATACATACAGCAAGTTTCATTGACATATTAGCATTCTTTGTCGATGAAAAAATAGGAGCCAATGCATTTATTATATATCCAAATGCAATTATGCCAATTATTGAAAATGTATATTGAATTATACCGCATGTAATTGCAAGTCCGATCGGTAATCTAAAATGGAAGCCTAAACCAGTAATTCCATATCCAACTGTTATACCTATCATAGTCGGTATTCCAATTATTGCTAGATATGTTATTAAACTTATTGTAGATATGTTTTCTGATTTTATATTTTTGATAGCTTTCCTCGGATTTATCATAATGTTTTTAACTTGTTTTATTGTGTCATTTATATCTGTATTCATTATATCAATATAATTATTTTGATCTTACGTGAAATACTATATGTTTTATGAGATTAAAATGTTGTTTTTGTTTATAAATTTGTTAATATTAATATAAAATAAGTGGGACAGTAGCTCAGGGGGAGAGCGATCGGCTGAAGAAGAACCTTCTAAAAATGTTCATAAAAGTAAAATTATTGTTAAACAATATCAGAAACCGATATGTCGTGAGTTCGAAAGATTTATCAGAAAATCTCACCTGTCCCATAATATGTGATTATATGCAAAAAAAATCAAAAGAAAAGAAAGTTTGGTCAGGCGATTTAGTCGGTACAAGAGTTGTTCTGTTTGACGATGATGCAATGGATTTGTACGATGAAAGTGGTTTTGGAAAGCCGATGAAAGACAGATTAGAATTAGATTTGATAGAAGCTCTTTTTCTTATGGAAAAGAAAAAATTAATTGTTTCAAAAAAAGAAGAAGAGATTTCATTTAAAAAATTGTTTAATCATGCAAATAAGAAAATCACTGATTTTCATCCATTATTTACTGTTTATAAAAATCTGAGAGAGAGAGGATATCTTTGTAAAACTGGTTTTAAGTTTGGTACATATATAAGATGTTATCAAAGAGGGGTCAAGCTAAAAAGAGGACCAAAAGCTCCACACGAACATACTAAATGGATAGTTCATCCAATTTCAGAAGAAATTGGATTTTCTTTTGCTGAATTGTCAAGGGCAGTTAGATTGGCTCAAAATATAAGAGCTTCAATGTTGTGGGCAATAGTAGATAGAGAAAACGATTGTACATTCTATAAAATAGTCAGAATTACACCTTAATATTTTTATATTTCATATTTTGGGTATAAAGAAAATGTTAATGTCAAATTTTCATTAGAAAAACTCTTTTCTACTAAACTCATGTTTTTAGGCATTTCAACGATTTTAAAGAAAGACTCTTTCTTCCCTATAGCACGTATTTCTATTGATTCTGATAATTTTTTTATTTCAATATCTGATTTTTTTACTCCTGGAAAATGTATTTTTACAGATACACGATTATTTGAATTTTTAATATTTGTTACTGGTTCCTTTACATTCATCAAAGTTTTTTGTTCATCTGTCTCTTCATTTTTTTTATTTGTATTATATTCAGATAAAGAATTTATCATTTTTTTATTAATTGCTGTTTCTGGAATTCTTATTAAAATCATGCTGTTGTAATGTTTATTCTGATCAATATTGTCAATATTAGTGAATTTCATTAAATTTTTAATTTCTTTATTAAAATAGTCTAATATTTTGTTTAAACTATTATTTCTGATTCTTTCTCCACAAATAGGACAAAAATTAAACTTTTTATCAATATCGGAATCGCAATTTTGACATTTCATATACAAGTTAATGTATCATCTTTCATTTAAATAATTATTTTTAATAATTATTTTTCGAAGAATTTTTTCATTCTAGGTGGCATTTCATCAGAGTGTTGAGTTGATATTTCTTGATATAACTGATATACTATCATAACAGTCAATAAAATTCCCATTCCACCGCCTAATGCTCCTGTGAAATCAGCCAATGCGGCCACGAGTCCAACAGTAGCTCCTCCCAATACAGTTAACGCGGGTATATATCTATTGAGAACCCTTTCTACAATTCTTGTATCTCTTCTAAATCCTGGTATACTCATTCCAATAGATTCAATTTGTTTGGCAACAGATTTAGCGTCCATATCAGCTGTCGAAACCCAAAATATTGAAAATAATACAGAAAATACAACTATGAATATCGTATAACACAATGCTCTTAAAAGATCGTCAAGTATTATGTTTCCATTTAATACATTTAGTAGAAGATCATGCGGCACAGAAAGATAATGTCCAATTTGGTCTAATCCAACCATATTTGATATCATAATTATATTCATGATCAGTGCTATTGCAAAAATGACTGATATATTTGATGTGTATATAAAATTCAGTGGCCATCTTCTTCCAAATCCTCTTATCGATGAAAACGATAGAGGAACTTCAACTTTCATCAATTGTATATATATAACTATCAAAAACACGATTACAGTAAATATTATTGGAAGCAATTGAAAGAAATCTGGCTGCATTGTTGATAGAGAAAATATAAATGCTGGTAAATGGCCAGCAGGCATCATTCCAAGTGGCGCTATGGGATTGAACATTTGAATTATTATTGCTGATGAAACTCCTGCTACTATGAAAAGACTTATACCGCTTCCAAGTCCCCATTTTGTAACAATTTCATCCAAAAATATTATCAAAAATCCTCCGATTAATAACTGAAGAATTAATAATCCTGCAAATAAGTTCGATCCTCCTTCTGGAGGCAGACCTCCTACATAAACAAACGCAACTCCTTCTATGAGTGTAAAGGCTATTGCCAGTATTCTTTGAGCACTAGTAAATACTTTTCTATCATCTGTATCTTGTAAGTCTAGTGGTATAATTTTAGATCCAATCAACAATTGTAGTATTATTGACGACGTTACCAATGGTCCTATACCAAGCGTTATTAATGTACCAAAACTACCTGCCATTATTATTCTTACTGATTGTAAAAAATCAGTGGCATCTGCACTCAATCCAAACAACGGAACTTGACATAAAAGAAAATATAGCAATAATACAAGTCCAGTCCATTTCAATTTTTCAACTAAATTTAATTTAGTACCTGGTCCTTTAATGGATGGAATAAAACTGGAAATTTTCAGAATTATTTGTCTATAATTCATTAAATCACGTAATGATTTTTCCATTGTTTTTTTCAATTTTTTGTTTTGCTATTTTAGAAGTCGAATCTATTATTATATTTTTTCTTCCTATTTTACCTGTTCCAAGCAGTTTATTATATCCTAACTTCTTCAAATCAATTGTTTCACTATCTATATTTTCTATATCTCTTATGTTTATAATTTTTTTCTTATTCTTTGGTTTGAGTACTTTTTTGCTGAAATGATCTGGTTCGTTTTTAATTATCCATATCCATTTATGCTTTTTTGAACCTGCATATCCTCTTCCACCTTTGCTACCAGCTCCCCTATGTTTCTTTTTCGAACCATAACCATGCGTTTTTGATCCTCTAAATTTAACGTTCTTTTTTTTCATTATAACATTTATAATATGTTAAATGTATTTATTGATACCTATGAATTTTAATTTTTTCGAAAAAGTTACAAGCATAATAAATATACAGGAACTTGGTTTACCAACACCAGAAACTATTTTTATTTCTGATTCAGATGTACAAATAAAAGATATTGAAGATTTCATAGAAAATAGGAATATTCTAACAATAAGATCAGATAAAATTGGACAAACAGAGTATTGTCCACATAATTTAAAATGCCCTAAACATGAAGTTATAAATTTTGTACGAGAACTGAATTCAAATGAATTTGTAGCAATAATTCAAGAATATATACCTTGGGAAGAGCCTGATTTTTTTACAATATTATCTGGAAACATATTGCTTTTAAAAAAGTATATTGTTATTGAAATGATGGAAGGTGGTCCTATAACTTTATTAAATAGATATGGAAAAATGGATGAACATATTCAAATTAAGAGATATAATAATTTTGAGGAAACATTCCATTTTGGAAATAGATTAATTTCAAAAAATAATTTGCATAAAGTGCTAAAATTAACAGAAAATTTATCATTTGATAATAAAATTTTTGAATTTTCGATTGGAAATAAAAATATTGATGGAATTTATTACGATTGGCTATATTTTTGGCATATTAAAGACGATAAAACGAGCAAATCTGTAGAACAGAATATCTCATCTAAATGTTAGATATTTTAATATTATCAATTTTATTTTTTAAAGAATCTTAGTTTTCTATTCTGTTTCTTTGGTCTCTTTCCTTGTTTCTTTAATCTATTTTCTGTATATTTTATGTCATTTTTCATAATACGATTATCATGTTCCGATTTCTGATATCTCATTATATCAGAAAAATCTCCATCTGCCTTAACATAACATTTTTCCATTTTTTCATAGTTTCCTAATCCAAAATAAATATGTCCAATTTTGTACCATACTTCAGAAGAAAACGGATCTATTTCTAATGCATTTTTATAATATCCCAGTTTTTCTTTTAGATCTAACGCTGAATCTCCTTTTCTAACAGAATGAATATATTCAACCGAATCTCTAAAATCCAACTTATTTAGGTGAACTATATTGCCCATACTTCTCACTCAATAGTAATTATATATATAAAC
>DAOWOJ010000024.1 GCA_030642125.1 Candidatus Aenigmatarchaeota archaeon
ACATTTTTTAGTTCTTCCTAGATATAAAAAAGAAAGAAATTTTTCAGGAAAAACTTTCGAAGATAAAACATTCGGAAATTCAATTATTTATACGAAAGAAAAAATAAACGAAAATATTAGAATTAAGCTATCTGAATTATTGAAAAAATATATGTGATTTCTTCATCAAACATTTCATTCTTTTAATATTATATATCTTTTTTTTACAATTCCTATTTCAAATAATATTTTATTGAATTAATCGTGAATATATTATAATAAAATTACGTGAATTATGCAAAAATTTTAAGATGATCATCTTAAAAGGCAAAAGAATTCAAATCTGATCTTTATTAAAAAAAGTTCCATCAACGCATGATCGCAGTCCCTTTGAAGTTGCACAACTGCCGCAAAGTCCGATACCGCATTTAGTCAATGTATCTTGTGAAGAATAAATTTTCTCCTCTGCTATATATTTTTTCTCTTCTTTTACAACTGCTTCTATCATTTGTCCTGGACCGCAGTTTATGCAATATTCAGGTTTTGTTTTTTTTATCACTTTTCTTAATAAATCTGTTACAATACCTTTTTCTCCAATTTCACCATTTTCTGTAGCAACAAAAACATATTTGCAAAGATCATTAAATTTTTTTATTCCAGCTAAACAATTTTTGTCTTTTCCTCCTAAAAGAGCAATAGAATCTTTGTTTTTCTTAGCAAAAAGATAAAGTGCAGCTATTCCGGTTCCTCCTCCGACAAGCAAAATCTTTCCATTAACATTTGGGGATTTTCCATATGGGCCTCTCAAATAAAGAGTATCTCCTTTCTTAATTTTCGACAATTTTTCTGTAAAGCATCCTCTTTTTTGAATAAGAAGTTTTGTTGGTTTGTCGTCAAATACAGAAAAAGGCTTTTCTCCTTTTTGCGGCAACCAAGCAAAAATAAATTGTCCAGGCTCTATTTTTATATTCTTGTTAAGTTCTAAAATAAACAAATCATTTTTCAGCTTTATATTCTCATTTACTCTATATTTTTCATAATCCATGTTAAGATCCGCCTTCAACAATCTCTCAGCGTTATTTGATCCTTTGTTTAAATCTTCTTCTAACATTGAAAAGTATATTTTAATTTCATCTGTGCTCATTCCAGAAAGCGCAGAGCCTATGCCCCAAAAATTTGCTCCAGCCTTCTTATATCTTCTGACATCTCCAGCCATCGATATTCCACCGCATGCAATTATAGGTAAATTCGTGATTTTTCTTATTCTATTAACGCATTTTATTCCTGTTTCAAGAATTGTTATTCCAGATACTCCGCCTTTTTTATTAGAAAGTACCGGATAGTCGTCAAATAAAATTTCTTCAGGTCCTTTTGTGTTGATTGCTACAATTCCTGAAGCACCGCCCTTTTTCATGGCCAAAATTGATTTTTCAATGTCAAGATTTGGAGATATTTTGACAAAGATTGGCTTTCCCAAAAGAGCAACGTTTTTTA
This sequence comes from Candidatus Aenigmatarchaeota archaeon, assembly GCA_030642125.1. Taxonomy (GTDB): domain Archaea; phylum Aenigmatarchaeota; class Aenigmatarchaeia; order DAOWOJ01; family DAOWOJ01; genus DAOWOJ01. Next base: position 1,474 of record DAOWOJ010000024.1, read on the forward strand.
CTATTTTTTTCTACAATTTCTAAATCTTGACATATCGCTTGTCCATATTTGTCTGCATGTGGACAAGACAAATTAAGTTCAAATCCATCAGCAAAATCATAAAGAATTTTAGCTGTCTTTATAAAATCTTCATCGTCTTTTCCAAATATGGAAATAAGCAAAAATTTATTGTTAGGTATTTTAATTTTAGAAAGTCTTCTTGAAAATTCTTTCGCTCCAGGATTTGTAAGACCGACTGCATTGACAAAAGACATATTAGAATGTCTTGCTAAGATTGGCTCTTTATTTCCTTGTTTTGGATTCAGACCAATACTTTTTGTTGTCAAAATTCCTATTTGTGGAATTTCATTGGCAATTTTTTCAATAACAGAAACATCAGTAGCAACAATTCCTGACGGAATAGTGAATGGTCCACTTATTTTTTTCCCAAAAAGTTCGTATCTTTGCTCCATAGAGTTTTTCCATTTTAATATTTTTCAGTAGTAATTTATTATGGAATGAATTAAAAAAAAATACAAATAACTAATTCTATATAATAAAATATTTATGGCAGTGTTCTTTCAACATCTCTTGGAAATAAAGTTGCTTCTCTAATGTTATTCAAGTTTAGCATAATAAACATCAATCGTTCTATACCTATGTTGAAACCACCATGCGGAGGAGCTCCAAATTTAAAACTATGTGTAAACCATTCTAAATTTTGAGCATTCAAACCTTTTTCATTTATTTGTTTAATTATATTATCATATCTATGTTCTCGTTGTCCACCAGAGCTAATTTCTACACCTTTAAAAATTAAATCGGTACTTCTTGCCCATTGTTTATCATCATCGAATCTCATTACATAAAATGGTTTCTCATTAAAAGGGAATCTATTCACAAAAAAGAATTCATTATCATATTTTTCTTTTACGTATTTTCCTAATAGTTTTTCAGATTCTCTATCATAATCTTTACCATATTCTATTTCTTTTCCCATTTCATTCAAAATATCATATATATCAGGAAATTTTAATTCTGGAAATGGTTGTTTTGGTATTTCAAGACATATGTTTAATGTTTCTAATTCATTTTCGCATTCTTGTTTTATTTTTTTGAATGTATGACAAATTAGATTTTCTTGTTCCAACATTACATCTTTTTCATTATCTATAAATCCAAGTTCAACAGCACATCCTCTATGCTCGCATAGATGTCTTGTAGTATGACTTAATTCAGCTCTCCAACTTGGTCCAATTTCAAAAATTCTATCAAATCCACCTAAAATAGTAAGTTGTCTATGTAATTGCGGATCTTGTCTTAAATACATATTTTTGTTGAAATATACAACCGGAAAAACTTCTGAACCGCCTTCAGAACCAATTCCCATTAAACATGGAGTAGATACTTGTGTATAAGAGTTCTTTCTTAAATACTCTTCCATGTATTCAATTGTTTTGGATTGAATGAGAAATGTATCATGAAATTTTGATATCCTTAAGCTCAAAGCTCTATTGTTTAAATATGTATCTAAGTTCGCTTTGACTTTATGTGTAATATCAAACGGTAATACAGGTTCTAATTTATTAATAACAGTAATATATGATGGTATAATTTCGAATCCATTAGGAGCTTTTTTGAACTCTTTTACAATGCCTTTGACTTTAATTACTGTTTCACTATTTAAAGAATCAGCAATCTTTTTAAGTTCATCTGAAGATTTGTCTGTAATTGTTATCTGTGTTAATCCTTGAGCATTTCTTAATAAGATAAATTTTATTCCTCCAAGATCTCTAATATCATGTACCCATCCGCATATATCTATTTCTTTCCCTATTGTATCTTTTTTTATTTTAGTTGAATAACATTTCATATTTTCACATTATAAATTGTCTTTTATTTAATATAGACATATGTTAACTGTTATACATGGATTTGATATTGTTATCAATTAACAATGTTTTTGTTATTCTCATTTTTAAATTCTTTTTTTAATTTTTCTTTAATTTTTTTTATATCTATTCCAAAATATTCTTCAAATTCTCTTGTTGTTTTCAATAATTTTGTTCTGCAACATGGTGTTTTATTTACTAATTTTCTGTCGATCAAACTTTTAACATAAGAATATGTTTTATTTCCCTGAATTTTAACTATATCAGATTGTTTTATAGGTTCTTTGAATGTTATAAGTGATAATGTTTTTAATTCTCCTTTTGATAAATCAGTATGTCTACTAAAATGTGAAATTTTATCTGTATATTCTGATTTTGCTTCTAATTTCCATCCATTAGAAGTTTCTACTAATTCTATTCCACTTTCATCAGCATCGTATTTTTTATTAAGTTTCGATAAAATTGAAATAGTATTATCTGATGTTAAATTAAGTGATGAATATATTTCATTTAAACTAAGTGGTTTTGGTGACACAAATAGAACAGCTTCTAAAAGGGCCATCTCATTCATTTTTATCAACTTTTTTCATTTCTGTAAATCTGCATCTTCCACATGTAAATCTATCTTTATGTTCTCCCATAAATGTTGCATTTAAACATCTAGGGCATTCTTTTCTTTTCCTCTCTATTTTATTGCCTTCAATACTATAAAATTTATATATTTGAGTACATTTGTGCTTACTCTTGCTTTTTATTCTTTTTCCTTTTTTTTCTTTCCTTTTTTTGGGCATTTTTTATTCCTTCTTTTTTTGTTTCTTTTGTTTAAGTTTTGGTAAAAACTTTTTATCTTCATATATTTCTATATCAGCTTTTGATTCTTCAATACCACTTTTTGTATTGATTTTTTTAATTAAAATTAATTCTGGAATTGAATCAATTTTAAGAGATTCCATTATTTCATCTCTTTTAGGTGTAGGTAAGTTTGGATGTTCAATCAAAATCTTTAGTTCATCTCTGTGCAATAAAGGATTTTTCTTTTTTTCTAATATTTTTATATTCATTTAGCAGCAGCGCCTTTTACCCATATAGCATATTTTCCTTTTGAATTAAATCCAAGATTTTTTGCAATCTCTGATTCTGAATTAAATATTACAACACTTCCTTTCCAATTTTTAGTTAAATTGGAAGAATTGCAAACAGGACAAACATTACCTTCAACAAATCTTTTGCAAGTTTTACACACTTTATTCATTTATCTGCCTTTTTACTTCTTTCTAACCAATGAAGTGCTCCAAGACCTTCTTGTCTCATTGTTAATCCGATTTTATTTCTATCCATTTTCATAGATATTGATACTATTCTAGCTATTACACTATCTCCAACTTTTAATATTCTTTTTGTCTTTTTTCCAACAAGATTTAAATTTTTCTCATCATAAGACACAAAATCATCCATCAATTGTGAAACATGAACTAAACCATCTATTGGACCTATTCTTACAAAAACTCCAAATTCAGTTAAGTCAACGACTACGCCCTTTACTATTTCATGTAATTCTGGTTGATATACCAACAATTCGAATTTTGTAGGATAAAATATACAAGGATCTTCTGGAAATATATCTCCTTGTTCTGCACTTATTATATTTATAACGTTTAATATTACGCCTAGTGAATCATCAATATTTCCTTCCAATTGTTCAATTAAACTATCTTTTATTGATTTTGATACATCTTTAGAGAAATATTTAGGGGAAACTTTTACATTATCGGATACAGTTATTATTTTATACATAAAAATCATTATTAGTATATAATAGTATAACATAAAAGATTAATATAATTGTGTGATATCATGGTAAAATATAAAGAAGTTGCTGATAATATATATCAAATAGAACCAAAGCGAGATATAAAATTAAATGCTAATACTTTTATTATAGCTGATAAAGATAATAAAAAGTTAACTTTAATAGATTGCGGATCGCCTGTTGATCCTGGTGTAGAAACTATATTTGAAGTTATAAGGTCTATTGGGTTTGATCCAGAGAATATATCAAAAATAATAAATACTCATAGTCATGTTGATCATGCAGCAAGTGTTCCTCAATTAGCATATGAAACAAAATGCAAAGCATATATTCATAAAAATGATTTCAAGATGCTAGCTGGTTATTTTATTTATTTTAGCAATTATCATCCAATGAAATATATAAGATTCATTAAAGATGGTGATGTTATAAAATGCGGAGAATATAATCTAAAAGTTGTTCATTCACCTGGACATACTATTGGACATATATGTTTATTTGATGAAGATAAAAAAATACTTTTCAATGGTGATATGTTGCCATTTATAAGAGTTATAGAACAAGAATCTTCTCTAAATGATTTAATTTCTTCTGTTAACAAAATATTAAAAATGGATTTTGATATCGCTTTGAGAGGACATGGTGGGCCAGCAAAATCTGATATTGAAAAAGAAAAATATCGTAAATTTTTAGATGTTATTCAAGAAAGAGAAGACAATATACTAAAATTTCTTGAAAAAAATGATATGAGAATAAGTGAAATAAGGGATAAGCTTTTCAATTATAAACATTCTGTTGTTAATAAATTATTTTTTAAACCAGCTGATTATATTATGGTACAGAAACATTTGGAAAGATTAGAGGACCAAGGAAAAGCAGAATTAATTAGGAAAGATGAAAAAAACGTAGCAAGATTGATTAAAATTGATTAATAAAATTGATATTTAAGTAAATTATTTCGATTCATAAGTTAAGATTTTTAGTTCTTGAAAACATAAAAATAATATCATTTCAATTTATATTTTATTCTATTTACTCCATTTATTGATTTTATAGTGTCTACAACTTGTTCTGGTACAAATGTTTCCCATTCATTTTCATGTGATATTAATTTTCTTATATTAGTTCCATTGTATTTTTTTATATCTAAAAAATCAGGTTTTATTATTTTCTTTTTATTAAAAAAGCATTTATTTGTTAAATTTTTTC
>DAOWOJ010000082.1 GCA_030642125.1 Candidatus Aenigmatarchaeota archaeon
GAAAGATAAAAATATATTAAATGATACTATAAAAGGCATTATACTCAAATCGAACGATTCTGATAATTTTTCATATACATTGAATTTAGAAAAAAAAAACATTTCAATTAAAATAGTTTGTGCAGAATATACAGCGACACAATTCATTTTGCAGTTAGAAAATAAAATGAAACAGGCGCTTGGAAAAAAATATAAAATTGGTATAAGAAAATTCTATGTTTTAAATTATAAAATAAATTTCAAGTCAAAAAAAACAAGCAAAGAAAACTTTAAATTGCCATTTGTTGATGAATTTAAAGTTAACGGTTTTGATATATCTATTTTTTATACAAAAGTAGATGAAAGTTTTATAAGAAATTATAATGTCGAAAGAACAATAAAACTGGTTCAAGAGAAAATATCTAAGCAATATTATATTGGTAAAACAGAACATCATGAAATTTTTTACGAATCTAAAAAAACAACACCTACATATGATAATGATCCAACAAAAGAAATGATAAAACTTGGTTGGTTAGTTCAGGGTCCAACAAAAGGAAAATGGTTCTTTAGACCACAAATAACAGCATTGCTAAGAGCAATGGAAAATATAGTCATAAATGAAATTATAAATCCGCTTTATTTTCAAGAGGTTATTGGGTCAAATATAATTGATGGTGATATATGGAAAAAAACTGGTCATTTGGAAGGAGTTCCTATGGAAATGTATTATGTTCAAGAACCAAAAACAAGAGATCCAAAAGACTGGGAAACATTTACTGATATATTGAAAATAACAAACGAAATACCAATACATGAATTTAATAAACTAACTAAAAAGAACCATTTAATGGGATTAACATATGCTCAATGTCCAGTAATATATTGGTCTTTTAAAAACAAAACTATTTCAGATAAAATTTTACCGATAAAAATATTCGATAAAACTCCTAATTCTTTTAGATATGAGTGTGGCGGTAGGCATGGTATAGAAAGATTAGATGAATTTCATAGAATAGAGATTGTTTATATAGGTACTAAAGATCAGTTGGTACAACTAAGAGATAAAATTATAGATAAATACAAACATATATTTAATGATATTCTTGACATAGAATGGAGAATGGCTCGTGTAACACCATTTTACATGGAACAATCAGGAAATATTTTTCCTGAAAACAACGAACAAATAGAAACTTTTACAATAGATTTCGAGTCTTGGCTTCCATACAGAGGAACTAGGAGCGAAAGCGAATGGTTAGAATTTCAAAATCTAACTATTGTCGGTGATAAATACACAAAATCATTCAATATAAAATCGCAATCAAAAGAATTATGGAGCGGATGTACAGGAATAGGATTAGAAAGATGGGTAGTCACATTTTTATCACAAAAAGGATTTGATCCAAAAAATTGGTCAAAAGAATTTAAAAAATATCTTCCAAAAATCCCAAACGGATTCGAATTTTGTTAGTTTATAATTTTAATTATTTATTATTAGAATCAACATTTTTTTCTTTTGTTGTAAATCCACCAATTATAGCAAATAATAATCCAACAATTAGTGTGAATGGAAAAATTATAAATGAAATTATACCACCAATAAATATGCCAGACGCTCCCCATATCATACTCGATAACATTATGATTAATGGTAAGACGATCAATATTATTCCTACAATAAACATTATATATCTCATGATATCATTTTATTAATTAAATATTACTGAACATGCATCTGTAATTTCTTTAATCATATCCGTGAATACTGGTAATATATTTTCAAATGATATATTTATCAAATTAGATGATTCTCCTATCGCTTCAGTTACTATTTCGAAATTAGTTAAAACAAAATATAAGCATGTTATCATAGTTTATTATTAATTTTATTTAAATAAATATCATTTTTTCATGTATTATAAAACTGAAGTTTTGTTAATATTAACATGAAAAATATTTTTGTTGCTGTTGATAATAAAAACGTAAAGGTCAATGCAATGTTAGCGGAATCGTTTCTCCAGAAAAACATTGGGTTAATGTTCAGAAAGTCCGGTAATATGTTATTTTTAATGAAAAAAGAAAAAAAACATGCTTTTTGGATGTTATTCATGAGATTTTCTATTGATATCATATTCATTAATAAAAATAAAGTTGTGGTTGACGTAATAAAAAATGTGCATATAATTGACTTAAATCATAAAAATTGTAGATATTATAAACCAAAACATAATTGTTTTTATGTGTTAGAAATAGATTCCAATGAATGTAAAAATATAGAAATCGGAGATCAATTAACATTTTGAAATATCTTTCTTTTGAATTAAAAAAATTAGATATATAAATATTTTATTTGTATATTATTTACATGAAATCAAAAGGATCATCAAATCATTCAACAGTTAATTTGATTAAAGAATTGGATAAAAAAGGAAAAGCTGATAATATAAAAATCTGGAAAAGGCTTGCAAAAGATCTTAAAAGACCAAGAAGGATTAGAAGAGCAGTAAACTTATCGAGGATAGATAGAAATTGTAATGAAAATGATGTTGTATTAGTTCCTGGAAAGGTTCTTGGTTCTGGAAAAGTCAATAAAATTATAACTATATCTGCTTTAGAATTTAGTGAATCATCTATTAGAAAAATCAAGGAAAACAAAGGAAAATGTTTAAGTATACAAGAATTAATTAAAAAATATCCTGATGGGAAAAAGATCAAAATAATTGGATGAATATAATCAAAAGGACTTTGATTTAAGAGTCGATAATAAGTTGTTTCTATGATTATAATAACTGGTTAACGAAATTATTTTTATGATTAAAAACATGAATAATCAGTTCAAAGAAATGTTCTATAAAAATCCTGAAAAACATTATCCATCAAAAACTTTAAATGAACTTGGATTTAAAAGAAGAAAATGTAAGTTTTGCGATAAATTTTTTTGGTCTTCTGAACATAGATTAAGTTGTGATGAACCTGTTTGCAGAAAGAAAAGTGGATTGAAACCATATGGTTTCATAAACAATTCTCCAACTAAAAAAAAAATGAATTATAATGATTGTTGGAAAACTTGGGTAAAAATTTTCAATAAATTCGATCATACGCCTATTGCTCCTTATCCAATTACTGCAAGATGGAGAAATGATGTAAATTTTGTTCAAGCGTCTATTTACAATTTTCAACCACATGTAATATCTGGCGAAGTTGATCCACCTGAAAATCCTTTATTAGTTCCACAGTTTTGTCTTAGATTCAGTGATATAGACAATGTAGGAATTTCTGGAAGACATTTCACAGGATTTGTGATGATCGGACAGCATGC
>DAOWOJ010000066.1 GCA_030642125.1 Candidatus Aenigmatarchaeota archaeon
AAAATTGTAAAAAAATATATACAACAAGGATTAACGAATTTTTTGAACAAGAAGATAAAGTATCGTATACATGCGATCAAAGTTTTCATGGTAAAAATTCGAATACTGGAAATAAAATAATTGTAAATGGATGTGGTCATTCTGGAGAAAGTTCAATAACATGCGGAAAATTGGCATGGAAAGCAGAATTTTCTAGTAGATGGGATGCATTAAAGATTTTATTTGAAGGATATGGAAAAGATCTAGAAGAAAGCGTTAAAGTTAATGACATTGTTTGTAGTAAAATTTTAGGATGGGAACCACCAATCCATGTATTTTATGAAATGTTTACAGAAAAAAGTGGCAAGAAAATTTCTAAAAGTATGGGAAATATAATTACACCTCAAGATTGGTTAAAGTATGGTAGTTCTGAGAGTATGAGATTATTAATGTTGAAAAAATTGAGAAAGACTAGAGCAGTTGATTTTACTGAAATGCCAAAATTTATGGATGAATTTGATAAACTTTCTCAAATATATTTTGATAAACGAAAAATCAATAACAAAAAAGAATTAGAACATATGTATCGATTATATGAATTTGTTAATATGCTGAATATTCCAAGGAATAATGTAATGCCATTTTCATATAATAAAATAGTAAATTTATTAAAATTATTTTCTCCAGATCTTGAAAATAGATGTGAAATAGTTAAGAAATTGTTGATAGATGAGTATTTTAGTAACGAAAAATTGAATAATGAACAAGAATTTTTGCTTGATGAAAGAATAAATTATGCAAAAAATTGGGTTGATGATATTTTTGGAGTTCAAAAAAGAAAAAAGTTGGATATAAGTAAAGACGAGAGGTCAGCATTGATTGGATTTAATAATTTATTAAAACAAAATCCTGATATTGAATTGATACAATCAAGTATATTTGATATTTCTAAAAAAAATGATATAAAAATATCTAGATTTTTTAATATCCTTTATAATATACTTCTATGTGCAAACAAGGGACCAAGAACTGGAAAATTAGTTAAAATGATTGGGAATAAAACAGTTATAGAAATCATAGAAAATGAATTAAATAATTAAAAAACGTTAATAATTGTTTTTAAAGAAACATTGTTATCAAGAAATTCATTATATTTTATATGTATTTTTAAATAATTATTTATTGTGGATATAACGTTAGTATAACTCATTTTAGTTTATATAAAATTTTGATAATAATAAAAAGAGAGAGAATATTATGAATACAAAGAGAACAGATGTATTAGTTGTTGGAGGAAGTGCTGCAGGTATTGTTGCTGCAACAACAGGAAAACTTTATTATCCTGATAAAGAATTTTTGCTTGTTAGAAAAGAAAAACAGATAATCATTCCTTGTGGTATACCATATATTTTTGGATCATTAGAAGACAGTAATAAAGATTCTATATCTGATGATGTTCTTACAGATGCAAACATAAATCTAAAAATTGGTAATGTGCTTTCTATTGATCAAAAAAATAAAATTTGTAAAATGGATGATGACACAGAGATTATTTTTGAAAAACTTGTTTTAGCAACAGGTTCTTTGCCAATAATTCCTAAATGGCTTAAAGGAATTGAACTTGAAAATGTGTTTACGATATCAAAAAATAAAGAATATATTGATGAAATATTGACAAAACTTAAAGATTGTAAAAAAATTGTTACTATAGGTGGAGGGTTTATAGGAGTTGAAGTTTTTGATGAAATAAATAAAACAAATAAAGATGTAACTATTGTTGAAATATTATCTCATATATTGCATCTTGTTTTTGATGAAGAAATAACGATTGAAATAGAAGAACTCATTAAATCGAGGGGCATAAATGTAAAAATAGGTGTTGGAGTCAAGGAGATAATAGGAGAAGAAAAAGTTACAGGGGTTCTATTAAACGATGGAGAAATCATTGATGCTGATGCTGTAATTCTGTCAATGGGTTATAAAACAAATGTATCTCTTGCTGAAAATTCTGGAATTAAAATCAATGAAATTGGATCTATTAGTGTAGATAAATACATGAGAACAAGTAATCCAGATATATTTGCTGTCGGTGATTGTGCTGAAAAAAGAGATTTTATTACAAATAAACCGATTGGAATTATGCTTTCTTCAACTGCTTGTACAGAAGCAAGAGTTGCAGGAATGAATTTATACAAATTGTCTTCAGTGAAAATATTTAATGGGACTATTGCTATTTTTTCTACTTCATTTGAAAATAATAGTTTTGGAGCAGTAGGATTAATAGAGAAAAATGCAATAAAGGAAGGATTTAATGTAGTTACAGGAAGTTTCAATGGAGTTGATAAACACCCGATGTCATTAATTGAAACACATAAACAAATGGTAAAATTGATTGCTTCTAGAGAATCAGGTATTATACTTGGCGGAGAAGTTATAGGTGGACAAAGCGGCGGAGAATTAATAAATATAATTGGTCTTGCTATTCAAAATAGAATGACTGTAAATTCAATTTTAACTATCCAAATTGGTACTCATCCATTGCTTACAGCGCCTCCAACTGCGTATCCTATTATAAAAGCTGCTGAAATTATTTCAAAAAAATTAATATCTAAATACTAAATTTGTTATTAGTATGCTAATGCTAAATTTGTGCATATAATGTTATTCAATTGAATTTAATATTGATTAATGATATTGTTTTTTTTAAAATATTGTTAATTTTAATTATTTTCTATAAATAATTCACATTAAAATGTGTGTTAAAATATACATGAATATGATAAATATGCAACAAGGATTAGAAATAAAATCAGAAAAATTAAATAAAATATCAAAAGAAATTATTGATTGTAAAAAATGTATTCTCTATAAAGAAAGAATCACTCCTGTTTTTGGGATAGGAAATAATAATTCTGATATTATGTTTATAGGAGAAGCTCCTGGAAAAAATGAAGATTTGAACGGATTTCCTTTTGTTGGATCTGCTGGAAAAATTTTAGATGAATTATTACAATCAATAGATATTAAAAGAGAAGACATATACATTACAAATATTTTAAAATGTAGACCTCCTAAAAATAGAAATCCAAAAGATAATGAAATAAAATGTTGTTCACAATACCTTGATAAACAGATTGAAATAATATCTCCGAAAATTATATCAACACTTGGGAATTTTTCATCAAAATATATCATGGAGAAATTTAATATATCTCCTGAAAATATAAACAAGATTCATGGAAAAATTTTTATAGTTGGTGCATTTACAACAAACATTATGATAATTCCATTATATCATCCAGCAGCAGTACTTTACAATCAAAATATAAAAAAAGCATTGATAGAAGATTTTAAAGTTATTGATAGTGTTCTAAAAAAGATTGATTGAGATATGTTTTAAATTATAATTTAAAAATATGTATGATAATGAAACACAAAATGTTTGTATTATGTACGAAAGATAAAGCACATTAAAGATATTTATGTAATTATTTAATTAAAAAACGTTATTACCGTAAATAAGTATAAATTATACTATTTATGTTATTGATATAATAATACAATTATGAGTAGTGACACTAAAAGTCCAGATACTCTATCTACATTATTACACACTTCTTATAATCCAATACAAAACGAAGCTCTAGATTCTCTTAATAGGATTGAAAACTATGCAGAAAAATATGTTAATTCAGGTAAAGTATTATCTGTAAAAGATGTTTTTGAAGAAATGGAATTTGATCCAATTGC
>DAOWOJ010000092.1 GCA_030642125.1 Candidatus Aenigmatarchaeota archaeon
AGACAATTACTTGATATTTATGTAATGAATACATCTATTGATATTATAATTGAACTTTCAGAAATTATTCCTGTCCATTTCATAACCGGAAATCACGATATTTATAAAAAATATGATACTGATGTAAACTCTATCCGGGCATTCAAGTATATTCCAAACGTCACAATTTACGAAAAACCGATAGTTATAACAAATGGGAAATCAAAAATACTTATTTTACCATGGATTGGAAATTTAACTGTAGAAGAAAAATATGTGTCAAAAAATGAACATCAATATGTGTTCGCACATGCAAATATTGCTGGGTTTAAATATGATAATGGAAAACATATTCATAAGGGATCGAATTTCACCCATATTGAAGGAATTAAAAGATTATTTTCTGGGCATATCCACAAAAGACAAGAATTTCAACAATATATTTATATAGGTTCTCCGTATTCTACAAAACGATCTGATATTGGAAATCAAAAAGGAGTTTATAGATTTAATCCAGATGCTAATAAAGTAAAATTTGTAGAAAATAATTATTCCCCAATATTCCAAAAAATTTTATTAGAGAATCTTTTAGAATTAACATTAGAACAAACAATTAAAGTATTTCATAATAATTATTCAGATATAATAGTCCCAGATAAATATATTCATATTTTTAATCTTACAAAATTTATAAATTTATTAAAGGATTGTAAATATAAAAAAATTGAAATTTCTGGAGAACAGCATAAAATAGATGATGAACTTTCTGAAATAGTTGAAGGAACTGAAATTAAAGATATTCTTACGTTATTAGAAATAAGTATAGATGATCTCCAGCACCAAATGAAAGTATTAATAAAATTGAAATTACTAAATAAAAAATATTATGAGAGAGCTTCGAAAGAAGACATAGACTAAAATTAAAAATTATGGCAATAATAATCGAATCACCAAATGAAGTTTATTCATTAAAAAATGAATCGAACTTAAAATTATTTCTAGCTGGATCTATAACAGACTGTCCTGATTGGCAAAGCGAAGTTATTGAAAAATTAAAAGATGTTGAAAATCTCACCATCTACAATCCACGAAGAGCTAATTTTCCGATGGATGATCCCAGGGCAATAGAAGAACAAATTACTTGGGAATATGAAAAATTAAAAAAATCAGATGCAATAACATTTTGGTTTGATAAAGGATCGTTAGGACCAATAACTCTTTATGAATTAGGAAGGTGGGGTACTTCATCTCGAGATAAATTTTTAATTATTGGAGTAGATCCAGAATATAAAAGAAAACAAAATGTAAAAATTCAAACCGCATTGAGCAGACCTGGAACATCAATAGTTAATGATTTAAATCATTTAGTTGAAATGATTAAAATATTAGTTAAAAATCCTAATGCATTTAAATAATGTTAGACTATTTAAAAGAAGAAATAAAAACTTTTTCAGAAGGTCAATTTGGTCCCAGAACCGATACCAGGGGCCCTCTGAATCATTTAAAAGAAGAAGTAATAGAACTTATTGATGCCATTGAAAAAGACAATGAAGAGGAAGAATGGGCTGATTGTTTACTTCTATTACTAGACGCATTTCGTATAAGATATGGAAATGACGTATCATTTAACAAATTGCTTCACTTCTCACTTAACAAATTAGAAGTAATAAAGAAAAGAAAATGGGATAGCGAACCAGATGAAAATGGAGTTTATCACAGTGAAAAATAAAATTATGAAAATAGAAGAAGAAATTTCAATAATTGTAGAACAATATGAATATAAAATTAATAATTCAATTAATAGAAATGAAATTGCATATAGAATAAGTGTATTATTAAAATATAACGTTAAAGATATAAGTTCTGATGAATGTATTGATAATGGATATATGACATTTGAAGGAATGGATCCAAAAACCAAAAAAATAAAAACTATAACAGTAGGATATGAAGCTGAACAAGATTGAATGGAGAAATATTGGACCATTTGGAAATAAACTTCAAGAAGTATCTCTTCCAGATGCAGGTGGTTTGTGGATGGTTCTTGGAAAAAATGGACACGGAAAATCCTTTTTCGTTAACTTACCAAAAATACTTTATTACGGAAAATTAGACAAATTCAAGAAAGATGAAATGGCTAATAGAATGAATAAACATGGGTGGATCAAAGGAAACATCACAGTTAATCCAACAACCGAAGTTACAATAGAAAGAAAACTTTCTCCCTCTGATTTAAGGGTTCATAAATATACTCCAGGAGAAGAACCTGATGATGATAATGATATTGGAAAGAGTGGTATCGCAAACTATCAGAATTATATTGATGCTGAAGTTACCGGACTGCCTTATCATATATTTTCCAATATCATTTCTTTATCCGTTAATGATTTTAAGTCATTTATTTCGATGACCCCACACGATAAACGAATTATTATTGATAAATTATTTGCGATGGAAATCATTAATAAAATGAATGGACTCGTAAAGCATGATTTAAGAGATATAAAAATGAATATGACATTATTTGATAGAGAAATCGTATCTCTTAAAAATAATATTAATTCAGCAGTTAAAGAACTTTCAAAATTAGAAGAACAAGTTAATAAGGATAATACTCAACGTATTCAAGATATTGTAGATCAATTAACTAAATATAAACCAAAATTAGAAGAAGGTTATAAAAAAAGAACTCAATACTTTGATAAGAAAAAAGAAATTACAGAATCTTATAATATATTTGTTGGACAAAAATCTAAAATAAATCAAGAAATAAGAGAAATTAAAAAACAAATAAGTCTTTATGATAAAGATCAATGTCCAACATGTGAAACTCCGTTTACCGAAAATAGATTTGATTTATTAAGAGAAGATTTAAATAATAAAATTAAAGAAAAAAATATTGCATTTGAAACAATAAAAACTAGTGAATCAACATATGATATAGCTTTTACTAAATTAGACGCAGGAATAAACAAAATAAATGATTTTATTATTCAATATGAATCGGCATATAAAACTCTTGAATCAGAATTAAAAAGATTAAAGGCTGATAAACCAAAGGAATTTGATAGTATA
>DAOWOJ010000091.1 GCA_030642125.1 Candidatus Aenigmatarchaeota archaeon
ATCCTATAAGTGGCCTGATGACCAACTATATTTCCTCCTATAGCTATTGTAGGATCTCCAAATAAAATGTCTGGTCTTGACATAACTTGATTAGTCACAACAACTGCTAAATTATATATATCAGCCAATTTTTGCATAGTATGTAAATGTCTATTTAATTTTTGCTGTCTTGGAGCTAGTTCTCCTCTTCCAGAATAATCTGATCTAAAATGTGAAGTAAGACTATCTACAATCAATAATCTAATGTTATTTTTCTTTATGAGTTCGTCTGCTTTTTCAACTAATAAAATTTGATGATCAGAATTATATGCTCTTGCTATCAAAACATTCTTTAGAATTTTTTTTGGATCTAATTCCAAATGTTCTGCTAATTCTTTTATTCTCTCTGGTCTAAATGTATTTTCTGTATCGACAAATAAACAATTGGCTTCCAATCCACCATCTTCTTTCGGTAATTGAACTGATACACTTAATTGAAACGCTATTTGACTTTTTCCTGAACCCCATTGTCCATAAAATTCTGAAATTGCTTGTGTTTCTATTCCTTTTCCACCAAGCAAACTATCCAAGCTTTTTGAACATGTTGTTATTTTTCCAATATTTTGTCTTTTTTCTAATACTTTGTCTGCTGTATCAAACCCTATTTTTAGTTTTTTCCTAGCATCATTTATTATTTTAGATGCCGTAGCTTCACCTATGTCAGCTACTTTAACAAGATTTAATGGAAATTCTGTTGCAATAGACATAAGATTTGATAATCCAGCAGATCTTAATTTTTCTGCAATTTTCTCTCCAACACCATCCAAATCCTCTACTTCATGTTTTTTTGATTTACTCTTTTTCATTTCAATTCCTTTATCATTTTATTTAAATTATTAATCAATCTTTCGCTTTCTTTTTTTACATTAACATCTTCTATACTTCTTGATATAAATTCAAGATTTTCAAACAATTTATTCTTTTTTATTATACCAGAAAATATAAATTCTTTTCCAATGTTTTTTCTTGCTAGATCGAATATATTATCCTTCATTTTTATTACTTCTTCTGTTTTCATGCCTATCAATTTTTCGGCTATATTTCTGAAAAAAACTATTCTTATGTTTCCAGTACCATCATCTACAACACCTGATAAAACAATAGAAAACTTTGGATTTACTATACCATGTTCTGGACAAGAAAATTCTGATTCTATTTTTTTTACTCTTTTATCACATTCTGGACATATTTCGTAAAAACAATTTGATGTAAATATCTGAACCAAGCATGCCATAATTGTATTTTCGTTTCCATCTTTGAGTTCACTTATGTTAACAATTTCTGATGTATTTGTCATATACATTCGTTGTAATTCCTCAATTGATGGAAAATTTGCACATTCTTTCTTTAATATTTGACCAGATCTACCAAGTGCAATCTCAGGTTTTTTATTCATACTTTCTCTTGTGTATCCGCTAACTTCTATTATAGACCCTATCTTGAATTTTTCAATAACATCAGTTTCATCATTCCATAAAACAACTCTTACTGATCCAGTTTCATCTGCCAGAACAAATGATGCAACTTTTCCAGTTGTTTTATCTTTTTTTATAAAATTGCGTATTTCAGATATCTTTATTACCATTCCATAAACATTAACAGATGACATACCAAGAATTATATTTTTAATACATAATCTATTGTCAATTTTTTTTAGTAATTTAATACCAAGTTCTCTAGCAACTATATGTGCTGCACCTGTTTCTGATACTAATCCAGATAATTCATCTTCCTTTTGTTGTATCAATCTTCTAATTTCTTTTTCGCTTTTGCCAGATTGCTCAGAGATCTCTTTAACTATATCCATATTATTCACCAATTAACCTACTCAAAATCCCTTTTTTCTTTTCTTTTTTTGTTTCTACTTCAAGTTCTTTTAATATATTTTCTTCAACATTTTCTGATGATTCATCTTCTTTTTTTTGTATAACTTTATTCATCCCTATAATCTTCTCATGTAATCTTTTATCCAATTTATCTATTTCTCTTTGGACATCTGATTTCTGTTTATCAGTAATTTGTATATCTTCTAAATTCAATTCTCTTTTTATTAATATAATAGATTTTCCTATTGCAGATATTTCATTCATTTTAATGAAAAATATATTATTATCTTTTCCTGAGCAGATTAATATATCTTCATCTCCTTCTCTCATCATTTCTTCTAATACTTCTTTTTTTGGTATTTGAGTTCCTAATATCATTATAGGGGAAGAAAAGAATTTTTTAACTCTATCTACACAAATTCCTTTTACTCCTGCGTTTATGTCTATAATTTCTTTATTGACTACTTCTACTGTATCTCCGAAACATTTTCCTATTAGATTTATGAATTCATCATAAGTGTTTAATAAATTTTTCATAATAAGAATAATAATATTAAAAACATATAAATAATACAATATTTAAATTGTGATATAATGAATTCAATACCAGCAAAAGTTATAGAATTACTTGGCAGAACAGGAGTAAAAGGAATAATACAAGTTAGATGTAAGACTCTAGATGACAAAGAAAAAGTATTAACAAGAAACGTAATAGGACCTATTAGAATAGGCGATGTGCTTATATTAAAAGAAATAGAGATGGAATCAGCAGAAAAATTGAATAAAAGAAGGTAAAAATAATGAAATGTTCTTTTTGTGGAAAAGAAATTAAACGTGGAACTGGAAAATTGTTAGTGAAAGATGATGCATCGAAATTTTATTTCTGTTCATCTAGATGCGAAAAAGTATTTAAAATGAAGAAGAAATCTAAAAAGGTTCCAAAATGGGTCAAAACAAATTAGAATGATATACTTATTTTTTTGTCTTTGAAATCTAGTTCATTGTCGTATTTTCGATCTAATCCAATTACAATTTCTTCAGTGTTAACTTCCTTTTGGATATTAATTTTCCAATCTTCTAACAATATTTCTGTTTCATCATCAGAATATAAAAATAACTTTATTTTATCTTTTATTTGCATATTCTTCTCTTTTCTAATTCCTTGAATTTTTCTAATTAACTCCCTAAACATTGCTTCATTTTCCAATTCTTCGGA
>DAOWOJ010000030.1 GCA_030642125.1 Candidatus Aenigmatarchaeota archaeon
AGAACCCTTTCTATGAACTATAAGCTCTTTCATTTTACCATCAATTTTATGTTTCTCAACCATGACGCTATTATGACTTATCTCATACAATAATTTAAGCTCATCATAATCTATTCCAAAAACTTTAGTCATAGTTTGACGTGCTAAATGAATAAGTACCTGTTTATTGGCATAGCTATAATTTATTGCAGCTGAAACAGCATCAAAATAACGCTGCCCTTCTTCACTTTTAAATGGAGCAGCTACTAATTCTTTTTCTCTTATTGGTATGTTATATTTTTTACTTGCAGCTTCTAAAACTTTCAAATAATCCGTACCAACTTGATGTCCTAATGCTCTAGAACCGCAGTGTATTGAAATTATTATCAAATCTTTTTTCAAATTATAAGCTTTTGCCGCTTTTTCATCAAAAATTTCATCAACATACTGAACTTCTAAATAATGATTTCCAGAACCAAGTGTTCCAAGTTGCTTTGATTCTCTTTTTTTGGCTGTATCTGATACATATTCTGGATTAGCATTAGATAAACTACCTTTTTTTTCTATAAAATTCAGATCTTCTTTTTTTCCGTATCCCATGTTAACAACTGCTTTAGCTCCATTTGCAAGAATTTCATCCAATTGATCCCATGAAATTGATATTTTGCCTTTAATTCCTAAACCTGCTGGAATATTTTTATATAATTCATTCAATAGAATTCTTTGTTTTTTTTGTATGTCTTTCTTAGTTAATGGTATTATAATATTTGCAACATTACATCCAGCATCAAAACCGACTCCGGCTACTGTAATTACACCAGTTTCTGTATCAAAAGCTCCAACGCCACCTATACAAAACCCATATCCTGGATGCACATCACTTTGAGCTATCGAAGCTGTTTGTATACCTGGCAAACAAGCAACATTTTTAATCTGTTTCAAAGCATTCCATTCTTTTCCTACTTTTACATCTTCAACAAGATGATTTATGATCGAATCATCAGCGTATATTTTTCCTGGAACAATCATATTATCTCTTTTTTTCATTTCCCAGACCATAGGATGTGTTTCTGTTAGAGTAAATTCACCACATTTGATTATTTTTTCTTTCATTTTTATACATCTACTATACATTGAACATAATATTTATTATTTTTTATATCAATCTTTAATCCTGAATATGTTGCACCTTTAACTTCTAATTTTGGTTCATGTTTTTTTATGTTTATTTCTTCACCAAAAGCTATACCATTTAATTTAAAATTATCATCATCGATTTTTTCTATTTTATTGATTTTGAATTTTGAAAAAAACATATTATCTATATCTTTTCTACTAAGTAACTCATTTAACCATTCAACAAACAACGTTGTTTTTTCCATAGATTGACATTTTATACTAATTTCTTTTTTGCATTCAACTTTTTTGATATTTATCATAATAGCAAACATTGCCTTTGCTCCTTCTTCAAATGCTTTTTCTAAAGTATCTCCTATCCCGATAATTCCAACATCAGCTTCATGTTCTTTATATTCAAATGACATATATAACTTATTTTATTATTAAATATTTAAATTAATATTAACATAATAATTTTTTAAAGCATTAGAACCAACTAATATTATGGATAAAATATCGCACCTTGAATTCAAAGAAGACGGTACAATATACTTTTATGATATGCGAGTAGCTATCTGTGGATTAGATTGGCTCGGTTATATACAAGGATATCTTATGAAAATTCTTGGATCAAAATGTTACAAACCTGTAAAGCAAGCAGCAAAAATATCCATAAAACCATTTATAAGTAAATACTTTGATATTGAAGGAAAATCAGTTGAATCGTTTATAAATTTTATGAGCATTCGAGGATTTAGGGTATTTAAAATAAAAAATATAGACAAAAAAGGAAATGCTACTTTATATTTAGAAGATAATTTTTTAAAGAACTTTTTTCTAACAAAAGGTGATCATCCAGGAGACTATTATTTGGCTGGTGAAATTGAAGGCGCTTGGGAAATTATTTTTAACAAAGGATTTGAAGTAAAAGAAACGAAATGCATTCTTAAAGGAGATAATATTTGCGAATTTGATATAAAAGTATCAAAAAATCCTGTTTTGATAACACATGAAAAAGAATATACCAAAAGCAAATCAAAAAATAGAGAATTTAAACAACTATCTATTGACAAAAAACAAGGAAAAATAAAATTATTTAATATCGAAGGAAGCGCTGTTATGTTAAGACCAACTATGATCGTATGGTTTCTAAAAGAGATGGAAAAATATATTGGAGATTCAGCTTTTTATATAAGTAAGATAGGTAAAAAGACGGCTTCAATAGATTGGATTAGATGGTCAAAAAAAACAAATCCACAATATAGGATAATATTTTTATTTATTAAAATGTTTCCTATGATTAAGATACCAGTATTAAGAAAACTATTTAAAAATAAATCGCTTGGTTTTGGATTAAATAAAGAAATAGTATGTCAAGGAAAAAATTTAATTTTCTCGATTGAAAATTCATTCATAGCTGATTATTATAAAAACTCTGGAAGATGTGTTTGCGATTTTCATTCAGGTTATATAGAACAACTAACTGAAACGATAATTGGAGGAAAATGGAAATGTAGAGAATTCGAATGTACATCAAAAGGAGATTCAAAATGCAGATTCATTGCTACTCAAATAAATAAAAAAGAAATTGAACCATCATCTCTTGAAAGAATAGCTGGTATGGATGGAATAGAATTTTTAATATTAAGAGAATTAAGAAAACAAAAATCTGAATTAGAAAAATCAAAGATATCAACAAAATATTTTAAGGAATATTCTGAAAAAATATTAGAATTCGCAGATGATTGGGGAATAGGAGAAGTTTTAAAATCTGTTATGAAAGAATGGAAAAAAGAACATAAAAAGTATTAAATTTAAAATGTACTTTTCATAAATTTATCCTATAACATGAAGTATGATTCGTTTGCCGCTTATTCTAATTTTATAATTTATAGTAACTTGATATGTATTATCATTTATTATAAAAACTCTAGCAAAATTTTCGCATCTATATTCATGTATATTATGATTATATCCAACATTATCAAATACAATTCCAGTATCGTCTTCTATTATAACACGAACATTAGCACTAGAAATAATGTCTCCATATAAGAAGAAATCTCCACCAAATCTCTCTCCGAAAGCTATTTTATAAGTTGGTATATTCAATGCATTGATAGCATCAACTTTTGATATTGATGAAGAATCAGCAATTGATATTATCAGCAATAATGAAAATATGACATATAACATCGTTTTTATCATTGTATTTAGTTTGAAATCAATTATATAAAATATTACATTTGCCTTAGTCTTTTACATCTTTCTTGTGTTGATGGATGTGTTGAAAATAATTTCGTAAAACCATCTGCCTTAAATGGATTTATTATCCACATATGAGACGTCGCAGAATTTCCTGTAAGTGAACGATGCCTAGAAATTTTTGATATTTTTCCCAATGCAGAAGCTAAATTAAGTGGTTTCCCTGATATTTTAGCACCGATATAGTCAGCTGTAAATTCTCTTGATCTAGATATAGCTAATTGAACAATAACAGCTGCAATAGGAGCTAATATTAACAATGGTAATAATGCAAAATTTTTCTCATTTCTGTTAAAAAACATACTATACCAAGCAAATTGTGCTAAAAAGGATATAGCACCAGCTATAGTTGCAGACATTGTTGATATAAGAGTATCTCTATTTTTTATATGTGCCATTTCATGTGCTAAAACGCCTTCTATTTCATCTTCATTCAATGTATTTATTAATCCACTTGTAACTGCTATAACTCCATTTTCTGGATTTCTACCAGTTGCAAATGCATTTGGTACTGTCATATTTACTATATAAAGTTTAGGTTTTGGTAAATTTGCTTTATTTGATAAATTTTCAATTATCAAATTTATTTTTTCATTTTCATATGGTTTTGCTTTATATATTTTTAATACGATTTTATCTGAATACCAATAGCTAGAAAAATTAATTAAAACTGCAAATATAAGAGATATAAATGCTCCTGTCATTCCTCCAAGTAAAAACCCAAAGAATAGAAATATTACTGTCAATAAAGTTAACAATATTGTTGTCCTAATTATTTGCATAATACTATTATCAATTTAACAAATAAAAAACTTATCTTCTAAGATATCTAGCAGCATAATCATCTATTTGATTTGGATCATCGCCGATTATTAAACCTATATCTGCTTTATAAACATTAACTCCTCCCCATATCATTTCTTGCGCATTAGGAATCAATGTTGCATCAAGAATTGTCAATATATCTTTTTCAACTATTTTTGGAAGATTATCTATCAGTTTTATAAAATCAAATTTTCCTTTATCAGTTTGTAAATGAATTTTAATCTTATCAAAATAATCAATTAATCCAAATAGAATTTTTCTAGCTCCTGTGAACCCAGATTTCGAATGCAACTTAAGCACAGGTAATGTTAATATTACATCAAAATCGTCTAATTTAACTATTTTCATTTTAATTCCTTGTTCTTCGAATTCTCTGTATTCAAAATCAGTATCAAAGCATTTTATCTTTACTCCATGCTTATTACAGATGTTTGCGATGTCTGATTTTACTACAACATCACGAAGATATTTTAAAATATCTTCTTCCAATTCATGCGGTAATCTATCACAATCAACATATTTTTTAACATCTTCCCAAAAATGCAAAGACGATTCTTTTATTTTTTTTATATCATTCATTTTAAAATAAATTGGATTATCTTTATAATAATAAACTTTATCAGGAGAAGGACCATCAGCTACCGTTACATTTGGACCATTTAGCACACTCAACACTATATCCAACAAAACAGGATCTGTAGTAGTAGGATATGGTTCACAACTTACTATATTTGGTTTAATTAATACTCTTTCACATTTCAAGTATTCTATTGAATAAGATATATCAGTTGCTTTCTTTTTTATTATTTGCATAAACAATATTTGAATTATGAAAAATATAAAATACTATCAATTACAATAAATATAATATTATTCGTTATTTGACGATATTATATGGAATAAACATAAATACTATACAACATTAATTTTATTGATAGAATGTCAGATGAAATTAATGAGATAATAAAAAATTACAAAGTTCAGATAGATGAACATTTAGAATCTTTCTTTGATAAAAAAATAGATGAAGCCTCTCATATATCTGATTTTATAAAAGAAATTATCATCAATGCCAAAGAATTTTCATTGCGTGGAGGAAAAAGAATTAGACCAATATTTCTAATTCATGGGTATAATTGTTTATCAGATGAAAATAATGATGAAATTATAAAAACATCAATTTTTATTGAAATAATGCATAACTATCTATTAATGCATGATGATATAATAGACGAAGATGAACTTAGAAGAGGAAATTCATCTTTTCATACGATGTATAAACATATTTACGAAAAAGAATTTGGAAAAATAAAATCTCTTAGATTTGGAGAAGGTATAGCAATTATAAC
>DAOWOJ010000017.1 GCA_030642125.1 Candidatus Aenigmatarchaeota archaeon
AGATTAACAGATTTTAATATAGAAAGATTTATTGGACGAGCTATATTATTTGATGTTAGATGGCAAAAAGAGATAGATGAAGCATATATTAAACATATTAAAAAAAGAATGAAAAAATAGAATTAATTCGAAGTGTACGTTAAAATAATTCTGTCTAACGATTAAGTTTAATATCATAGAGCAAATAAAGATCTTGTAATATGTATCAAAATTTATTAAAGAAATTTTTAGTTACAAAACAACATAAAACTATACTAACGACTTCCAATTTTCTTTATAATAGAGAAATTTTTTATTGAATTCTTCTTTAGATGTAATTTTTACATCCAAAGATTTTAGTTTATATTTGAGTTTTTCAAACTCTTGTTCTTTTGTATCTTCGGTACACATTTTTTCAAGTTCTATGATATAACCATAACCTTTTGTATAATCTAAACAAACAGTTATATTATCCCATTTAAATTCAAATCTTTTTCTAAACCATTTTATTTCAATATTATAACCCAAAGAAAGAAATAATTTTTCTAAATTTTCAAATTCGTCTTTATCGAATTTTATTTCAATTTCTTTTCTATGATTATCATGAAGTTTACCTTTCTTCATCCAGATTTTAGAGAAAAAATTATTTCTTTGAATTCTTAGATCTTCATCACAATCAAAATAAAAAGTTTCTTGGTAATCTTCTTTAACCAAAAAAGCATTTTTCTTAAAGAAATCAATCAATTTATCAAATTTTTCTTTTGAAATAAAACTTCGTATTTCTGTTTCTATGTTCATAATAGAATAAAGAAAATTAGTGTATTAATAAAGATTTGAATTTTGATGTTATTTTGTAATTATGTATAACAGTCATTAAAAAAGAAATTATTTCAAAATATCTACGAATTTCTACTATACGTTCAGAAACTTCTTTTATAACAAACATTATATGATATTTTATTCACTGTTAAAAATGAAAATATTATAAATTTTATTTTATAATAATTATGACAAAATTAAACTATCTAAATAATACTTATTTATTTAAATCAAATGCAATTTTTGTTGAGATCAAAGAGAATGATAGAGGAAAAGCTGTAATTCTTGATGAAACGATTTTCTATCCTCAAGGCGTAGGACAACCTGCTGATAAAGGAGAAATTATTTCTAATAATGCAATTTTTTCAGTAACTGATGTAAGATTAGATAAAAATGGTACTATTTGGCATTTTGGAGAATTCAAAAATGGTGAGTTTCAAAAAGGCGATAAAGTTACTTTGAAAATTAATAAAGAAAGAAGAATAACAAATACCAAACTTCATTCAGCAGGTCATCTTTTAGATTGTACAGTTACAAAAATAGGGATAAAAAATCTTAAACCAACAAAATGATTTCATTTTTCTGATGGTCCATATATAGAATACAAAAGCACAATTGAAAATCCTGCTGATATAATTTTAGAATTAGAAAAAATAGTTAATGATTTAATTGCTCAAGATTTACAAATTGAAAAGCAAGATTTATCTACTGAAGAAGCGAAAAAACAAGGAATTTTAGTTACTAACAGAAAATCAGCAAGAGTTATTAATTTCGTAGGATTTCCAAATTGTGGTTGTGGAGGAACACATGTAAATTCTGCTTCTGAAATTGGTAAAATAATTATCAGAAAAATAAAATCTAAAAAAAGAATAACAAAAATTGCTTATTCTGTTGAATAAAAAATAAATTTGATAAATCTTATTTGAATTATCACATCTTTATGTAATAATTCCAGCATGGACCGGTCGGGATTTGAACCCGAGGCCTCCGCCTTGCGAAGGCGGCGATCTACCAACTGATCTACCGGCCCTGTAAATATTAGATTATAATCAGTTTTGTGAATTAAATTTTTTATATATCCACGTCATTTTCTATTCTTCACTTTCTTTAAGATTCGTTATAGAACATTCAATTGCAATTTCAACAAATCTCTTCATCATATCAATAGACATTGAAGGAATCTGTTTATCCGTAACTTGTGATGGATTGTTCGGAACATGAATAAAACCAGCTCTTTTAGGCATTCTTTGATTTACAGAATAATGAAGATCAAGATACATAATATAGTTACAAATGAATATTCCTGCAGTATTTGAAATATAGCATGGAATTCCTTCACCTCTGGCAACCATTACAATTTTTTTAATTGGAATTGTAGAAAAGTAAGCATTCTCTCCATTTTCTATTATCTGATTATCCACATGAGTTATATTGTTTTCATCTGGAATATCCTTATCAACTATGTTTATTGCAACTCTTTCAACTGACATCCCTGGTCTACCTGAGTAGAGACCAAGAGAGATTATAATATCCGGTTTGATTTCACTAAATGATTTAATCAAAATTGTTCTACTTTCATTAAAAGTTGCAGGAAGAGTTATACCATATATTTTCGCTCCAGCTATTTTTTTTCCATCCAGATTTTCAACAATTTTTTGAGTTGGATTAGAATCCCAATCCTTAAAAGATTCAAATCCTGTTACTAAAACTTTCATTTTTTTTACATCTCCTATTGCTTCTGTCGAAGGAATAAAAAATCCAACTTTTGTTTTTCATTATCATCTTAATTTAGTAAACGCTTAATTTTATTTAACTTTTAATATTCAAAAAGATGATAAACATTATTTAACGATACAGACAATTTTGCGTTACAATTAGAACTACTTTATCAAATAAAAAATAGTTGAATAATCTTAAAAATTTAATTTATAAAGTCCTTCTATTATTTTATTTAATCTACTTTTAAATAATTCATGAAAATTATGAGAAAACAAATACAATTAAAGGTAAATAATATTACTGAAATAGCAAAATATAATTATAATAAACAAAATGAGATTGTAGTAAAGTTCCAAAAACTGATAAAAACAGAACAGAATAATGTAGTAAAGAATGTATATATAAAACTCTCAAAGAAATAAAAAATATTGGTAGAAAAACTTATTTAAATCATGATATTAAATGCAATTGAGAAATATGACTAAATATTTTAATGACTGGAATTTTATATATTAACATTTAATACTACTATTATGGCTAAAATAATACTAGCAACATCATCACCATATAGACGAGAAGCATTTTGTTTTCTTGATTTAGATTTTGTTGCTCAAGGTAGTGATGTTAATGAATATTTTGATGAAAGACCTGATTCGCCAAAAGAACTTGTTCTTCATTTAGCAAAACTTAAAGCAGACTCTGTTGCAAAGCATTATGATTCTGGAATAATTATTGGATTCGATTCTGTTGGTTGGTATAACAAACAAATTCTTGAAAAACCTAAATCAAGAGAAGAAGCATTTCAAAGATTAAAATCTTTGTCAGGAAACATTCATCAATTTTATACTGGAATTTATATAAAAAATATTGAATCTAGAAAATATATTTCAAAAGTTGTTATTACTAATGTTGAAATGAGAAATTTCACAGATTCTGAAATAAATAAATATTTAAAACAAGATTCAAGATTTAATACATATGCTTTAGGATATGACCCTTTAGGACATTATAGTTCTACTTTTGTCAGAAAAATTGTTGGTAGTTATAATAATTTAATAAGAGGAATGCCTCTTGAAACTATTGTTGAAATGCTTCCTGATGTTGGATATAAAATATAAAATTTCGCTTTTATTCTTTATTTAGATTAACATATTTCTGGAAACTCATCCTCCATCTTTTAAATTCTTTAATAAAGTATTATAGTTATTCTCTCGTAGAGAACCAGAAGCAACAACCCAGTTATCATATATTAGATAAAAAAATATGTAGATGTGCTTTCGTTTATTTATTATAAATTTGATTTTTTATAATCCAATCAATATCTTCTTTGGCCTTTTTTATATTTCTAATACCTTGACCAACAGGATAATATACAGGAAATATTTTAACAGTATGCTTATTTATTTTAATTAATTCAAAACTAAATCTACAAAACATCCAAAAGAATTTTTGCGTGCAAAAACCGCATAGTTAAAAATTAACCAGAAATAATTATAAATATTAAAAAGAATTATTGTGTAATATGGAAAAGAAAAAAGTTGGTTGTGGAGTTGGAATAATGATTCTAAAAGATAATAAAGTATTACTTGGAAAACGTAACAAAGATCATGAAAAAGCATCAAGTTTATTGAATGGTGCAGGAACATGGACTATGCCAGGTGGCAAATTAGAATTCGGAGAAACATTTGAAGAAGGTGCTAAAAGAGAAACTATAGAAGAAACAGGATTAATTCTGAAAAATATTGATGTAATTTGCATCAATAATGATATGGTCGAGACTGCACATTTTATTACAATAGGATTATTCTCAGATGATTTTGAAGGAGATCCTAAAGTGTTAGAACTGGATGAAATAACTGAGTGGCGTTGGTTTGATTTAAATAAATTACCAAATCCAATGTATTTTCCAAGTGCAAAAATTCTTGAAAACTATAAAGCAAAAAAGTTCTATATATCCAATTAGAATAAATTCTTAACTTCATTTAACGTATCCAAGATATACAAAATACATAATGGATTTATACATAACTAAATGAAAGAAAAATTTGGATGAAACTAGAACTATATTGTTGAATATTTTATTATTGTTATATGATAGCTATTAACAGCAATGAAAAACACAATATAACATTGAATCAACAAAAATACAAATCATAGGTATTTTAATTCAACCAATTTATCATATATTGATTTAAACATAAGATCATATCCTTTGGAATTTGGATGAAGATCATCAACATAAAAATCTTCTAATTTAACATCGTTAAAAATGTCACGAGGATCTAAAAATGGCAACTTATATTCAATACATAATTCCTTTAACCCTCTATTGTGCGACTCAATATGTTTTGCTCGTTCTGGAATCGATTTTTTAAATTTTTCATTCATTAACACAAGATTTAATCCAAGAATTAGTATTTTTTTATTGCTTTGTGACAAATATGTAAATAATTTTTTGTAAGATCTTAGTCTAGCACCTTTACCAATTTCAAATTCTTCCTTATTTGCATCGTTTAACATTGAACGACTATCTCCATGAGCAGCTTGCATGATAATTATATCTGGATCTCTATATAGTACCTCAGAAAAAAATCTGTGCAATAAGTCAATAGAAGTTTCCATGCCCATACCAAGATTATAGACTCTATTCTCTCCAACTTTAGAATTTTTTAATATTTTATGTTGAAGTCTGCCAACCCATCCACCTAATCCTAATTCATCTCCTTCTCCTTCAACAATGCTGTCACCAATACATACAATTTTGACCATGTCTTTACATTATCCTTTAAACATATATGCTTTTACACTAAAATTTCTTTTGATTTTGTATAACATCGTAATTAAAAGAAGTTTTAGGAACGAAATGGAATGAAAATATATAATATTGAATCATTGTTTATAGTAAGCGTCACTTAATCTTAGAAAAATCTCCATTAAGAATAATAGGCTTAACAGCTTTTATTTCAGTTTTACAATATGACATTTCTGGAATTGAGTTTAACATAAAAATTTTCTGATTTAAAACATGAGCAAACCCGATTTCCATTAAAGTATTTCCACCAACATAGTTTTTAATACCATTCTTATCATAATTCAAAACAAGAACTGCATCAGCGCCTTGCATCATATTCCAAAACTCGCGAATGGCATCCATGTTATATTTTTGATGTAGTTTAATTTTCTCAATTTCATAATCAGTTTTACCAACCATAGTTTTATGTAAATCTGCAATAAAAGCGTCATGACCAAACACACGAAGTTTCTCTCTAACTTCAATCATTTTGTCAGTAAATTGCATAGAACCAATTATTCCTATTTTCATAATAATATAATAGAAAGCATGATTTTATAAGATTTGCAATTTAATAATAATCTAAATAATATTACATATAATATATATGAAGTTGGATGTATCACAATTTTGGTAAAATGAGCATTAACTAACGAAACAGTTAAATTAATGTTATGTCTATCTGAGTGAAACAGAAACAAAGTATAATGTTCCATTAAGTTTCAAAATAACAACTTAATCAACAATTTTATGTTGTTCAGGAGTCCATTTAGGTGCATTAACTAATGCCAGTAATAATTTATTCCCTTCAATCCAATATATTTCTCCTTTTTCAAAGAAATATACATCACCTTCACTAATTTCAAAATCTCCTTTTTCAGAATGAACTACTCCAGAACCGGAAATAACAAAATAAATTTCTTCACATTCTAAATTTGTTACTTTTTTCTGTTCTGGATAACGACCATTAATCAAAGTAGTTGCATAGCTAAAATCTTTACTTGGAAATTCATATT
Organism: Candidatus Aenigmatarchaeota archaeon; assembly: GCA_030642125.1. Lineage (GTDB taxonomy): Archaea > Aenigmatarchaeota > Aenigmatarchaeia > DAOWOJ01 > DAOWOJ01 > DAOWOJ01. The sequence goes on from DAOWOJ010000017.1 coordinate 6,325, forward strand.
CCCAAACTGTACAGTCTTTAGAATTTTCGACTTTTCTTGCATCTGATTTTTTGATAAGCATAATATTAATATTTTGAAATTAGTATATAAATGTTATTATTTTGAATTTCACATAATGCCTGGCAGATAATACAAAATTTTTGCGTAAGTAAGAGGACAAATGTGAAAATCTACATCGCAACAAGCCGAAAAGAAATTTCAGACTATTATTTTTACCAAGTCACTTCTTAGCTATAATATAAAGTTTAGTATAATTAAGTTCTTTTCTTGATTTTGATTCTCTTTCATATTTTTTTACAATAGAGAACCCATTTTTAACAAGCAAATTCTTAATTTCATCAAAAGAAATTATATTTAAGAAAAGTTTTTCATCAGGTTTGAAAGGTACATCAACAAAAATTTCATTTGACTTTTCTCCTTGTAATGCAATGTAAATTGCACAATCTTTCTTTGTAATTTTATAAAATTTTTCTACAAGAACCGAAACATCTTTTTTAGGAATATGAATTAAAGAACAAGATACTAAAATTCCATCGAATGATTCAGAAGGAAAATCTAATTTTCTAATATCTTGTTGTCTAAAATCAATTTGAGAAAACTTTTGTTTTGCAATATTAAGCATTTCTTTTGACAAATCAATTCTAATTACTTTAAACCTTTCTGATTCCATAAATCCTGCATCTACTCCAACTCCACAACCAACATCAAGAATTTTTGCATTTTTTGGAAGCATAATTAAAAATTCTTTAATATATTCTGAAGGCTTCGAAAACTCTTTTGCATAAGGTTCTGCAATTTTATCATACACTAAACTTGCTTGTTTTGATTTATCCATAATAATATAGAAAAAAAGAAGATAGTACTTAAATCTTTTAATGAAAAAAAATAATATTGAATAAAACGGAAGCAAAAATGCAGCTTCCATTTAAGTTTGAATTTTTGATCTCAGATCCATCAATTATTTAATTCAACATCAGCAAAACATAAAAAATGATCAGCTTTTCCTTCTATTATATTAAAATTAGCAGATTTCCATTCTTTTGATACCATAATTTTATCATATTTTTTTCCTTTTGGAGTTGTTGACTTATCGCCTAATATAAATTTAAAACCATTACCAAAAACAT
>DAOWOJ010000094.1 GCA_030642125.1 Candidatus Aenigmatarchaeota archaeon
AATGCTAATCATTGGTATGTGACTTCTGAAGGAGAGAGTTTAGTTGATGATGTATTAAATAATGCTGTTGATTGGTTCAACAAACATCTTTGATTTCTTTTTATTAATTATTTAAAATTTACTTATTTGTTATATTTTATATTTCATGTTTTGTAATATATTCATGCACGCTATGAATGCATTATATGATGTATCATATGGTTAAATAGAATAAGCTTTTAACATATATTGTTGAAGCATTCTTTTTGAATTAAAAAACGAACCATTAAATGATATTGTATATCTCATAATTTTTGTCCATTTTTTCTTATTAGAATAAAACATAGGTAGTATAACTGATTCCAATTTGCTATATATACTATTAGAACCTATAAAATTATTTGTATCTGCCGCAACATTTTTTATTGGTGCAGATTCAATTTTCCATCCTGTAACATCTTCTATATGTCCATCTATCCACCATCCATCTAATATACTTAAACTAGGAACTCCATTAAGACTAGCTTTCATACCACTTGTTCCAGAAGCTTCATTTGGTACTTGTGGAGTATTTAACCAAACATCAACTCCTGATGTTATCAATTTGGCAATTTCTATATCATAATTCTCTAGAAAAACAATTTTTATATGATCACTTAAATCATTTATTATATTATAAATATTTTTAATTGTTCGTTTTCCATCAAAATCCTTTGGATGAGATTTGCCAGCAAGAATTATTTGAATCGGAAATGTATTTAATGCAATATCTTTCAGTTTTTCTATATCATTGAATAAAAGGTCAAATCTTTTATATTTTGTGATTCGTCTTGCAAATCCAATAGTAAAAATATCAATATCCATTCCAATATTTTTTTTAGTATTAACAAAATCAAGAAGTTCTCTTTTTGACTTTAAATGAGCATCCATTATTTCACGTCTAGGAACTAATGTTGCATGTCTTAAATAAGATGGATCGACTCTCCAATTAGAAGCATATTTATCAAATAATTTTCTAAATGATTTACTAGTCCAAAATATATGATGCACTCCATTGCTTATAGAATCTATAGGGTAACCAGGAAACATTGAAGATGATACCTTTTGTTGTTTCTTAGAAACACCATTTATATATAAACTATTATTAAGCGCTAATAATGTCATATTTAAAACACCATTTTGGCATATTTTATCTATTTCATTATTTCCAATATAACCGCCCAAAACTTCTTTTACTAATGATATTGAAAATTTATCATGTGCCGATTGAATTGGTGTATGAGTAGTAAAAATACATTTATTACGAACGGATCTGATTATTTCTTCTGTTGTCCTATCTCCAAATTTTTCATTTTCTTTTTTTATTAATTCCAAAACTAATAAAGACGAATGACCTTCATTCATATGATATTTTTTGATATTTTTATAACCTAATGCATCAAGAACAAGAACACCACCAATTCCAAGAATTATTTCTTGATATAATCTGTATTTTTCATCTCCACCATATAGAAAATAAGTAATTTCCCTGTCATATTCACTATTTTCTTTAACATTTGTATCCAAAAAATAGATTGGTATTTGACATCCTGTTATACCTGTAACAAGATATTTCCAAACTTGAACTTTTATTTTTCTTCCTTCTACTGGAATTGATATATTAATATTTTCCAATTCCATAAAATCGTCTATACTCCATTCAACTGGAATTTCTATTTGATTTCCTTGATCATCCAATTTTTGGAAAAAATAACCTTTATTATTCATTAAAGTTATACCAACAATTGGTGCACCAATATCAGCACAAGATCTTAAAGTATCGCCAGCAAGAATTCCTAGACCTCCACTATATGTTGGTATTCTAGAATCAATACCAACTTCCATACTAAAATAAGCTATTTCTTCTTTTTTTTGCATAAGTTAATTTATTATTTTGATATAAATGTAATATTGATGATCTTAAAAATAATTTAAACAAATTATGTAAAATATCAATTATATGCAAAAATATTTATTATCTGTTAATTAAACTATTATGATAGATATTATAAGGTATTTCATATGCGAAAATTATTAAAATTTGGATATAAAAAAAGAGCGCAATTTTTTATAATATCTGCTGTTGCGTTAACTATGACATTTTTAACTTTAAATATCCTTTTTAATCAATATTTTTCTGTCGATTCATCTTCAATATATTCTGGAGATGAAATCTATTTATTTGAAAATATGAAACAATTAATAAAAGATACATCAGATGAAAAATGTATTGAATCTTATAAAAATATAAAAGAATTGGAATTTATTTTCGAAGAAGACATGTTAAGAAAAGGATATTTTTTTGACATTCAAACTATTCTGAAACATAAAATTATATATATTGATATGGAATTGAATTCTAAGAATATTAATCTAAAAGATTCATTTTCAGTTGAATGTAAATAAATTATACTATAATCGAAGCTATTTTACCTATTTTAGAAAATCTTTCGACAACTTCTCTTGCTACTGGTCCTTTTATTTGTTTTCCTTTTGGACCATTTTTTTCATCAACTAAAATTGCAGCATTACTATCAAATTTTACTCTAATCCCACTCTTTCGTCTATATTCTTTTTTTTGTCTTATTACAACAGCATGTACAACATTATGCCTTATTTTTTCAGAACCTTTTTTTACTGTACAAACAACTATATCAGCAACGCCTGCTTTTGGTAATCTATTTTTTACTCCTTTATATCTTTTAACAGATATTATCTTCAAAATTTTAGCTCCGCTGTTATCTGCGCAAATAAGCTCTGCTCCTGTATTTAAAGACTTTGAAATTTTAGCTGATATAGGTTTCATATTTTTATCACTTCATATTTTATTTACAACAACAAACGCTTTAGTTTTAGAAATACGTCTGCATTCAGCTATTAAAACTTCATCTTTCTTTTTAGCATCTATGCAAACAGGATTATGAGCTACAACTTTTGTTTTTCTTTTTTCGTATCTTTCAT